>JAHEGL010000032.1 GCA_024645145.1 Planktotalea sp. | reverse complement strand
CGCTTGAAGGGTTGTCTTGCTCAACATCATATTCAAGACGCACCTGACCCACAACATCGCCATCGCGCATGATTGCGTAGACCTGATGGTGATTGCTTGCGTTCGACAGCTCGATCAAAGCAATCGCCATATCTTCGCTAAACGGGTTCGGATAGTCCTCTGGCATAAAGTGACAGACCTCAGGATCATCCAGTAGTGCTTTGTAGGTTTCCAGATCGCCAGCTCCCCAAGCACGCAATAAGTATTGCGGCTGAAGCGGGATCAAATCGGAATTCATCTTGGCGCGTGGTTTTGGCTGTACTGTGTCAAATGAGACTGCTTATGCGAGTGTCAAATCATCATTGCAATCAGCACGAACCCATCCTTACTGCATGGGATCAAACGCGAGCGCGGTTCCGTCGGCATCGTGCATTGCAAGATCATGAGAGCTTAGAACGCCGGCACTGCGCTTGCGTATGGGCGTTTGAGCGGGGATATCGAGTGCGATATCACTTGCGACGGCTTACGATACTTCTTCATTCCCACGCTCCCATTTTCTGATTGTTATACTCAGAAATAGGAGGGACGGGGGCGACTTCAAGAATTTGCTTTCTGTTTTACCTACTTCTTAAGGGTGAGTGGTCAAAGTCGTTACAACGCCCTCTTTAATGATTGCTGCGTCATAGGCTTTACGAGCAAACACTTCGCGCACGAGTGGTTCGAAGCTATCAAGCGAGTCTTGCTCATATTCAGGGTCGAACGAGGATTGATCCCAGCGCTCGCAAAACTCTGCGCAGCTGTCAAAGCAGGGATGGTCTTTGAATTGATCGCGCGCATTTTCGTCCCAACCGTAATGGCGTCCATAGTAAAGCATCTGGAAAATGCCATGATGCTCGACCACCCAAGATACATCCCAACGCACAAACGGACGAATGACCTCTGCGGAAAAGCGATCATGGTTTTGCGGTGCAAGCCCATCACCAATGTCGTGTAAAAGTGCACCGACGATCCAGTCAATATCAGCGCCGTCGCGACGCGCACGTGTCGCGGATTGAAGGGCGTGATCAAGGCGTGTGATTTTGTAGCCCTCCAGCGATACCTCACCCTGTCGGCGTAACTCATCAAGGACGCGATCTGCGGTCAAAGCGAGGTAGGGCTTTTCAAGCTTTTCCAGCAGCTCATAGTCTTCTTGAGTGCCGTCTTTCATCTGCGTAAAAGAGACTGTGTTTGCTTCGCTCATATCGACACCCCGCTTTTTTGATAAAGCCCAACCAGTTACTGTGCATCTTTAGTCAAAGTGCTTGGCTCATGCAGCAGTATTTCTTCATAAGATGCCAGTCGTGATGATAGCGTGATATTTGCACGCTGGGTATAGCTATGCTGTCTCGAACGGATCATATCATGCGAACAAGGCTTCGAACGAGAGAAGCGCGTTTCCGGCCCAACGATGTCTCTGAAACGTCGTTTTGCCCACTAGGGGGAATTCATGCACGACAATCCCCATTGATCTGTAAGTAATTATCGCTAACCTTTTGCGAGCTTCGGTACTCACACGCGCAATAGATGCAGTTGCGGCTGCAAACGGGAGAAACTTGATCGGAAAACGTGACGACTTTATCGCTCAGTATGCAGATGATCTGAAAAACAAATGCGGTATGACGCCCGACATGGACTTGCTGACAAAAGTTACAATTGGCTGTGGTCCAGCAATTTATAACGCGGATGCGTCTACCGTTGCAGGAAGCCAACCTTCCGAGCTTGAGACAGTCAAAAGAACTTCCTCATCAAAAAACTCGGTCTGTCTGATGGCCCGGAATTGATCGACGCGATCAACAAAGTGATCGAAGTTAACGGCAAATCAGAGCGCAACAAGTACCGTGCAGTTGTTTATTACATGCTGACAACGCATTTCGGTAAAGAAGCTGTATACGGCTAAAATCTATCGGTTTTGAATTAGAAAGGGCGTTCTTCTGAGCGCCCTTTTTGTTTGGATAGCTCAAATTTTCTATTTATTTGAATGACTTGGAGTTTGGGAAAGTCGTGGCTTACGTCTAAACAGCTTAGCGAGGTCTGGACAACCCATCCCGTTTACAAGCGTGGCGGCTGTGGGAGTCTTCAACGCGGGACGACGGGGGCGCGCGCATCCCCGTCGTTTTTGCTCATCTTAAATCGCGGTCAGGATTAACCCAATCGCAGCGCTTCCAAGGGCAGCATAACCACCGTCAATCAACAAAAGCTGCAGCGGGCGACCGGCAAAGCCATAGCAGATCATCAACCATGGGGCGGCAAGGAAAACACCAATACCGAACCCCGAGATCAGACCTTTGCCAACGGTTTCAATATCGCTGAGCTCAAACACATGGCGCATCATACCTGCAACAAGGACCATCGCCAGAAAGCCCATGATGTAGGGCATCGGGTTGGCGTTGTTCGCAGGCTTGCCATCCGCACCAATTGCGACGCCAGATGCCTCCATCCAAGGTTTGGACAATACGCCATACCAAATTGCGCCGACGCCAAAACCAGCAATGGCTGCGACCAAGACATTGAGAAATTCCATAGTTCAGTCCCTTTATTCTAATGTGAACGAACTATGCAGCGTGCTTAAAAATTAAGCAATTCCCCCAAGCGTGCAAATAATCTGCCATTCTTCAGGGGTGACAGGCTGAACAGAAAGACGCGAGTTTTTCACGAGCACCATTTCAGCAAGATGCGGATCGGCTTTGATATCATCAAGCGTGATATGCGTTTTCAATGGTTCAACCGCCTTGATATCCACGCACTCCCAACGCGCATCATCGGTGGTGCTGTCGGGATGCGCCTCGCGACAGACTTCAACGACACCAACGACTGCTTTCTCTTTTTGGCTATGGTAGAAAAACCCAAGGTCCCCAAGTGCCATTTCACGCATGAAATTGCGCGCTTGATAGTTTCGCACGCCATCCCATTCTTCGCCAGCCTCACCTTTTGCGACTTGGTCATCCCAGCCCCAAACAGAGGGTTCGGATTTGAAAAGCCAATACCGCATCACCCGATAACCTTGTTCCACCGGATCAGTTCGCTCGACGCGAAAAGTCCCGCTTTTGCGTAGGGATCATTCGCAGCCCAATCTTCGGCGGCTGCCATATCCTCAACATCGAGTACCACAAGCGAACCACACATCTCACCCGCGTTATCAAGCAACGGACCCGCATGTAGAACGACGCCACTATCGTTGATATGCGCCACATGGGCCGGACGATTGTCGAGACGAATTTGCAGCGCGCCTTCTTTGTCTTTTGCCATCAATGCTATCAGCATGTTTCCTCCTTGAGCGGACGCGCGAGCAGCGAATCCATTGCTTGTTTCAGGGTCAGTGTTTGATCGATCATTGCAGTAACCGCAGCAGTGATTGGCATGTCAACTTCTAGCTCTTTTGCCTTTTCATGACATGCGCGTGCAGTCGCTGCGCCCTCGACTGTGATGTTGGTATCAAAGGATTCAGATCGTCCAAGCGATAATCCAAAACGGAAATTACGCGACCCTTCGGACGCGCAGGTCAGCGCAAGGTCACCAAAGCCGGAAAGACCCGCAAGTGTTTCTGACTGCGCACCCAAGACATCTGCCATGCGTCGCATTTCAGCATAGCCGCGCGTGATCAAAGCCGCGCGCGCGCTTTCACCAAGCCCAGCGCCAATCGCAGCGCCGCAGGCAATCGCAATTACATTCTTCAAAGCACCACCAAGTTCCGCACCGGTCACATCAGTACTGCGATAGAGGCGAATGTTGGATGTGCTCAAAGTCGTCTGAAGCATTTGCCCCAAGTGACCGTCTTCGCACGCGAGCGTCAGGGCAGTTGGAAGGCCTGCGGCAATGTCATGTGCAAAGCTCGGTCCAGTAAGAACCGCTGTACGCGCTTCAGGCAAAATGGCGCGGATGACTTGCGTCTGGCTAAGACCGCTCTGCAAATCAATGCCCTTGCAGCACGCAACGAGCGTTTTGCGCGCGAGGTGAGCTTTATTGCGTTCAATAAACTGCGCGAGCTGCTGCATTGGAACGGCGATTAGTAACGTCTGTTGTTCTTTGAGATTATCCAAATCAGCAGTGACATTCAGTGAAGCCGGAAAGTCTGCCTGCGGCAGGCGTTCTGCGTTCACGCGGTCCTTTTGCATCGCGTTGGCCTGTGTCGCACTGCGTGCCCAAAGCGTTATATCCTGCCCATCGCGCGCCATTGAAATCGCCAAAGCTGTGCCAAACGCACCAGAGCCAAGCACTGCGATATTCATGCTTTTGCCCCCTTTTTGCCGCTGCCCAGCATCGGCGCGCTTGATGTATCAAGCGGCCATCGGGGTCGAGCGGATAGGTCCATGCCGTCGCGCTGACCCGCTTCAAACAGCTCTAGACCAGCGTAGGCAATCATTGCCGCATTATCTGTGCACAGCGCGAGAGGAGGGGCCGTGAATTGAACGTCTAATTCGTTTGTAACAGACTCTAATCCAGCGCGAATGGCCGTGTTGGCAGCAACGCCGCCTGCAACAGCAAGTGCTGGCTTTTCTGGGTTCTCAGCAAGATAGAGGGTCAGTGCGCGCTTTGTCTTTTCCATCAACACATCGACAACTGCCGCCTGAAAGCCAGCACATAAGTCACGCACGTCTTGGCGTCTGATGGTATTGTCCTGCATCGTTTCGTTGCGCGCACGCAATACAGCGGTTTTGAGGCCGGAAAAGGACATATCGCAGCCAGCACGATCCAACATAGGACGCGGAAATTTGAAACACTTGGGATCGCCCTGTTCCGCTTCGGCTTGCACTGCAGGACCACCGGGTTGCGCCAACCCTAGCAAGCGCGCAGTTTTATCAAAGGCTTCGCCAGGGGCATCATCAATTGTGCCGCCAATGCGTGAAAAATCATTCGGACCACGCGCAATGAGAAACTGGCAATGACCCCCAGAGACAAGCAACATCAAGTAGGGATAGCTCAATCCATCGGTCAGTCGTGGCGTAAGCGCGTGGCCTGCAAGGTGGTTCACGCCTATCAAAGGTTTGCCCGCCGCCGCAGAAAGCCCTTTGGCACACATAACGCCCGACATAACGCCGCCAATCAAACCTGGGCCTGCAGTCACGGCAATGGCGTCGATATCAGTCAGGGGCACGTTTGCGTCTGCCAGCGCTTTTTCAACGCAAAGATCAATTTTCTCTGCATGCGCGCGTGCAGCGATTTCGGGGACAACGCCGCCAAAGGCTTTGTGCAGGTCATTCTGGCCTACCACGATGTTCGAAAGTACTTCAGCATGCCCATCAGTACTACAGCGCACAACTGCGGCCGCAGTGTCATCGCAACTGCTTTCCAGTCCAAGGAGTGTGATTGATTGCGCCAAGACAGGGGGGCTCCATTGCAAGAAGGCTTGTCAGCAGCTACCACTGACGCCTGTCTCAAACAACACCGGCTTGAACTTATGGCGCTACCAGCAACTTTGCTTTTGACCCGTCCCAAAGCGGCGTCTGAGCGATTTGCGAAACAGGTCGTTGCTGCGCTGGGTGAGATGCCTGTTGTTCATGCGCCCTTGGTCGAGATTGGACATCTTCCCATCGCACCGATGCCTTCTGATGGCACGCTCGTGTTCACCTCTGGCAATGGTGTGGAGGCTTGGACAGGCCCTAAGCTCCCTTGTTTTTGCGTGGGTCAAGCAACAGCGGATAAGGCGCGCGCGCGTGGCTTCGAGCCCTTTGTCAGTGGCGGCACAGTAGAGCATTTGCTTGATGATCTTTTGAACAATCGCCCCGAAAATACTGTTATTCACGTTCACGGGCGTCATACGCGCGGAAAATTGGTAGAGCGATTGAGGGCTTTAGGACTGAACGCTGCGGGAATTGTTGCGTACGAACAAAAGCTTCTTCCTTTGTCAGATCTTGCCAATGCGCTCCTTCGAGGGGGAGCGCCTGTCATAGTTCCCCTTTTTTCCCCGCGCATTGCGGCGCATTTTTCAAGCTTCGGGTCATTTGGCTCTCAGGTAGAACTTATTGGGATTTCAAAATCTGCTGCTGCGGCGTGTCGAGGTGCGCATATCGCCCCAAGTCCAGATGCAAAGGGTATGATATCTGCGATTTCAGCTATTTTGCTGCCTTGAGGGTCAGGGCCGGGAACAGTAAAGTTGTTTCTGACTGCATGCGTGAGTTGCAGAATCGAAGGGGTGCGTAACGTGGCAAAATCGACCAAAGGCAAGGGCGGAAAAGCGCAAGAGCCAGTCAATGCAGAAGAGATTTTGCAAGACGCCAGCGAAGCTATTGCAGAAGATGTTACAGAAATCGCTGAAGACGCGGAAGTTCTGTCTGACGCACCAGTTGAAACGTCTGGACCCGATGATGCGCCGGAAGAGGCCAGCGTTGACGACATCGTAGAGCCAGAGGCTCCAACGCCAAAAGTTATTCGTGAAACCGTTGTAGAACGCAAAGGCGGGTTCGTTCCGCTTGTTCTGGGTGGCGTTGTTGCGGCAGGTATCGGTGTGGCGAGCGCAGGTTACATATTCCCCAACGGTTTGCCATTTGGCCCGCAAGCGACGGACTACACGAGTGCGATTGAAGCGCAATCAAGCCGCATTGATGCCCTGAGCGAAGAGCTCGCGGCGAAGCCAGCGTTTGATCCTAGCGCGCTTGAGGCATCGATCGCAGACGCGAGTAGCGCTGTAAGTGCTGCACAGGAGCAAATTGAGGGTCTCGCTGAAACGGTCGGTACTTTTGAAGAACGCCTCGCAACGCTTGAAGCACTTCCGCGCCAAGATGGCAGTGGCATCTCCCAACAGATGGAGAATGCGCTGAAAGAGATGCGTGCAGAGCTGGATCAGCAAAATGCAGCACTTGAACAAATGGCACCTGTTGAAAACGAATTGAACGATCTGCGCGCTGCTTTGGACCTTCAAAAAGGTGAGCTCGCGACAATGATCGCGCAGGCGCAAGCGACAAAGCAAGACGCGGAAAAAACGGCGCGTGATACTTTGGCACGTGCTGGCGTGACACGCATTTTGGTTGCCCTTGAAAGCGGTGCTTCGTTTACAGATGCTTTGGCAGAGGTCGAGGCCAATAGCGACGCTGCTGTACCAGAAGCACTGGCGCAAACTGCGGCAGACGGTGTTCCGACACTCGCCGCGCTAAGCGAAAGTTACCCGATTGCAGCGCGCGAAGCTCTGGCGGCTGTGCGCAGTGAAGACACCGGCGGCGGCGTTTCTAGCTTTTTGACCCGTCAACTCGGTGTGCGCTCCGTTACGCCGCGCGAGGGCGATGATCCAGACGCAGTTCTGTCGCGAGTGGGCGCTGCAGTTGACGAAGGTCGGATCGCCGATGCGCTCGCGATTGCAGATGCACTACCAGAGGGCGCGAAAGCACCGCTGGCCGATTGGATGACGCAGGCTAACTTTCGTTTGTCCGCCGCGCGAGAGGCGGAAGCCCTCGCTACTTCTTTGAACTCTCAATAAGGCGCTTTTGAATGCTTTGGTCTTTGCTAAAAGTTCTCGTTTTTGTGGCAATAATAGCAGCGCTCACACTTGGCGCTGGATATCTGATGGAGATGGGCGGCGGTGCCGTCATCAACATGGCTGGATTAGAGTTTACGCTCTCACCGCTTCAGATAATATTGGGTTTGGTGATTTTGCTGGTTGCGCTTTGGGTTGTTTTAAAGTTGCTCTCGCTACTGGTTGCCATTTTGAAGTTCATCAACGGTGATGAGACAGCGATTTCGCGCTATTTTTCGAAAAACCGCGAACGTAAAGGCTACCAAGCTTTGTCAGAAGGCATGATGGCGCTCGCGTCTGGCGATGGTTCTGCCGCGATGAGCAAAGCGGCGAAGGCCGAGAAGTACCTTGCCAAGCCCGAGTTGACCAACCTGTTGACGGCGCAAGCGGCTGAGATGGCTGGCGACGCCCAAAAGGCGGAAGAGACTTACAAGAAGCTGGTGAAAGACGAAGCGACGCGCTTTATCGGTGTGCGTGGCATCATGAAGCAAAAGTTAGCTGATGGTGATACTGACACAGCCCTGCAACTGGCAGAACGTGCATTCGCGCTCAAGCCAAGGCACGAAGAAACACAAGACATTTTGCTCAAACTGCAAGCACAAGGGTCTGATTGGTCTGGTGCGCGTAAGACTCTTGCAGTTAAGTTGAAAAGTGGCACGTTGCCCCGCGATGTGCACAAACGTCGCGAAGCGGTTTTGGCGCTGTCGCAAGCGGCGGGTGTTCTGGATGATGGCAATGACATCGAAGCGCGCGAAGCTGCGATCGAAGCAAACCGTCTGTCCCCTGATTTAATCCCAGCCGCAGTGATGGCTGCACGCAGCTATATCGAGCAGGACCAGAAACGCTATGCTGTACGCGTGTTGAAAAAGGCGTGGGATGTGCAGCCTCATCCGGAACTTGCAGCCACTTTTGCTGAGATTGAACCTGACGAGACGCCCGTTGATCGCATCAAGCGTTTCGCGAAGTTGACGAAAGCCAAGGCTGATCACCCTGAAACGAAAATGCTTAATGCAGAGCTTAACATTGCTGCCGAAGATTTCCCTGCTGCGCGTCGCGCGCTGGGCGATTTGGTCGAAACAGCACCTGATGCACGATCGCTAACGATTATGGCAGCGATTGAACGTGGTGAAGGGTCTTCTGACGCAGTTGTTAAAGGTTGGCTAGCACGTGCGTTGAATGCACCGCGCGGTCCGCAGTGGGTTTGTGACGCCTGTAATCACATTCATGCAGAGTGGGAGCCAGTTTGCGGGAACTGCGCAAGTTTTGATACGCTCAGCTGGAAATCCCCGCCTATGGCTCAGATTGCTGCGCCAACAGGTGTGGCGATGTTGCCTTTGATCGTTGGCGCGCTGGAGGATAACTCAAGCGCAGAAACTGCTGAAACGCCCCTCACTGAAGAAGTCGAGGTTGTTGAAGCTGAAGTCGTGGAAATTGCAGAGGATGCTCTCGAAACAAAGGCGTAATACATGAACCTTGATCATGTAACTCTGCTTAGAAAAATGTTCGACGCAGCGATTGAGGCAGCAGATCCGCTTGCCTCTCTCAAAGCTCACCTACCCGAAAAACCCAAAGGGCGGACCGTCGTGATTGGCGCTGGCAAAGGCGCTGCGCAAATGGCTGCAGCGTTCGAGAGCCTTTGGGATGGCCCACTGTCTGGGGTGATTGTTACGCGCTATGGATATGCGGCGCCTTGTAAATATGTGGACGTATTAGAGGCGTCACATCCTGTTCCCGACGAGGCTGGACTTGTTGCAAGCAAGGCTCTTTTTGACGCGGTGAGGGATTTGAGCGCTAATGATTTGGTGGTATCTTTGGTGTGTGGTGGCGGTTCTTCTTTGCTGCCCTCCCCACCCGAAGGATTGACCCTTGCAGATGAACAAGCCTTGAATGAAGCGTTGCTGGCGTCTGGTGCACCGATTGGCGCGATGAACGCTATTCGCAAACACTGTAGCACGATTAAAGGTGGGCGACTGGCACAGGCTGCATATCCTGCGCGCGTCGTGTCATTGGTGGTGTCTGATGTTCCGGGCGATGACCCTGCGCAAGTTGCGTCTGGCCCCACAGTGCCCGATAGTGTTTCTTTGGAAGACGCGCTCGCATTGATAGAAAGTCTACGCATTCAGTTGCCCGACGCGATCACACAGCATCTCGCCAAAGAAGCCGCGCGCGCGCCGGATCCGTCCGATGAAGCGTTCGCGCGTAATAAGGTGACTGTTGTAGCATCTGCTGGCATATCACTGGATGCCGCTGCTCAGGTTGGGCGAGAGGCGGGATACTCCGTCTCAATCCTGTCTGACGCGATTCAAGGGGAGGCGCGTGACATCGGCTTGATGCACGCAGCCATTGCACGCCAAGTGGCGAACAAGAACCTACCCTTCCAAAAACCTGCGATCATCTTGTCAGGGGGTGAAACGACAGTGACCCTACGCGCTAAGGGCCGTGGCGGACGCAATACGGAGTTTTTGCTGTCATTCGCGAATGCGATTGAAGGATCGCAAGGAATTACAGCACTTGCCGCCGATACCGATGGTATCGATGGA
>JAHEGL010000025.1 GCA_024645145.1 Planktotalea sp. | reverse complement strand
CAGCCAAAGCCGACAACGCAACCAACACCGGCGGCTGCCTGCGCATGACTGATTTGGACCGCGCTTCGTCTCGCCCAGATCAAGGCTGCGACAACACACACTGCGGCAAAAGATGCCACCATGCTTGCGTCTAGTCCAAGATTGATCAGCAAGTTTCGCGCACTGCCACCTTCTACAGTCCAAAGACTAGCCAAATTCTCACGAATGGGAGACAAAGCACCACGCAGCGATGCCTGCGCGACAAGCGTAAGCACCAACCCTGTCACGATTGCGCGCAAATTACCTGTCGCAGAAAGCACGACCAGACTGCTGGCACATCCGCGCGCCAGAACCATTCCGACACCAAACAAGCCACCACCAATCAACGCGCCTGACAAGCTACCAACGGCGGACAGCTGCCTTGCGTCTTGCACCTCAAGCCAGCCAAGTGCGATTGAGGCTTGCACAAAGAATACCGCAGCACTAAAAGCAACCACCCAAATTGACAAGCGTGCTCCGAAACGACCAATTGCCACCTCAACGCAGGCCGCTTTCAAGCAAAACCGTGAATGCTGTGCCAAGGCCCCGAACATTGCTCCAACAAGCGCGCCTGCAAGCAGCAAAACAGCGCCTTCGCCAAACCTATCCAACAGATCTTCGAGCATGAGCAACATCCTAATGAGTTACCCTTTGCTAAATCCCAGCATATTGCGCGTCTTTGATATAGCTCAAATTGGGCAGCTTCCGCGCGTTGTGTAAGCATCACGTAAGGAGTGAAATAAGCCCAGCCACAAAAAACCGCCCCGAAAAGGAGCGGCTCTTTAGAACATAAAAACCAAAACCAAGCTTACTTAATTTTGCCTTCTTTATACTCAACGTGCTTGCGCACAACTGGGTCGTACTTACGGATGACCATTTTCTCGGTCATTGTACGTGCGTTTTTCTTCGTAACATAGAAGTGGCCTGTACCCGCGGTCGAGTTCAGGCGGATCTTGATCGTGGTTGGCTTCGCCATGGGTCATCTCCTGCTTCGAACAACATGTGTCGCTCGGGAATTCTTGATAGACGCCTTCTATAGCCGCGCGCGCCCGAGTCAACAGGCGAAAGGACTTAATCGCCAAAGGGCGACAGAATAAACGCGTACGGAGGGCCTATAAGCCGGATTTTGTCCAATGCACGGCTCTCGACGTGCAAATAGATGACCATTCATCTCAGCGCTGGATTACCCCAGTGCCTCTAGCTGCCAACCCGGATGCCTCAGGCTAAAGCGTCCCTGTGGGGAAATCAGTTGCCTGATCACACCCACGCGGCATCCCTATTTGGCATTGCTCCCGGTGGGGCTTGCCGTGCCGGTCCGGTTACCCGTCCCGCGGTGCGCTCTTACCGCACCGTTTCACCCTTACCTGTGCCGAAACATAGGCGGTTTCTTCTCTGTGGCGCTATCCCTCAGGTTACCCTGGCCGGGCGTTACCCGGCACCGTTGCTTCATGGAGTCCGGACTTTCCTCTCAAACGAGCCCCCCGAAAGGAGCGTCGTCCAAGCAGCCATCCAGCCTTCCGTACGCGCGTATCGCCTAGCTTGCACCATCCCATGGGTCAACCGCGAATCGCGCCGCAAGTGACGCTGCATCCCGCCGATCCGCTTCGAATTCCATCCCATCGCGCCATGGGGCAAAGCGCGCGCGAAACGCGTTCAAACACGCCTCAACACCGAAATCTTCAACGCCATAGCCCAGCGTCGCTAAACTTTCCTTTAAAGGCAGATCATCCCCGCGCGTGGGCCAGATAGACAACTCCTGCACCGCCAAGCGACGCCAATCAAACCGCGCTCCGGGATCAAACTTACGCAAAGGCGCTAAATCAGAATGCGCGATCACATGATGCGCAGGGATCTCCCAACGGGCCAAAATCCCAGCTAGAAGGTCTTCCAAAGCATCCATCAGCGCGCTCGAAAACGGGGAAAACCCGTCGTTATCCAACTCAATCCCGATGGAGCGCGAGTTGATATCATCACACCCTGCCCAGCGCCCTGCCCCTGCGTGCCAAGCGCGCGCACGTTCATCCACCATCTGGGTCACAACACCATCACGTGCGATCAGATAATGCGCAGAGACTTCTTTTTCAGGGTCACACAGTGTGCAAATCGCATCCTCTGCGCATTGCATAGCCGTGTAATGCAGCACCACCATATCAGGCTTTAGAATGCCAGCTTTGCGCGGTCCACAATTGGGCGATGGGCGCTGCACAATTGGCGCACCCTTCAAAGGATCAGCCGTTCACAGCGTTGCGAAAGGGTGCTGGATCCCATGCGCAAGCGAACCCATCGCCATCAGGGTCCATGCCGCTGCGATCTTTCACAGGGCCACCGGCAGCCAGAAACTGTTGCTGCGCTTGATCTTGCGAGGCAAAGCCGGAGCACGCACGCTGGTATTTGCGCTCAGCATTGAAGCTGTTGCGGCGATAGACGCGTTGGCCCTTGGCGTTCTTAGCAGCGATTGCGAAGGCCACAATATTCGGCCCCGCATTGCCCTGACGCGTCGGCAATGCCGTCGGCTGGATCACCTGATACTGCTGCTGGTTCTGTGCGCGCTTAGCGGCGTCACCCTCGATAGAGCGTTGGCCAGAGACCGCGTTGAAGTCATTCTCGGCACTGATTCCACCTGCGCGCAACACAGGCGCTGCGTTGGCAGGACTTGCATTCACAACGTCACTTGCACCTGCTGCCGCTGGCGCTGTTGTCGCTTGCGCGATGCCAGAGGCCGCAGCAGGTGCGAGCGTTTCAGAGCTTACCGCTTGTGGCGGTGGCAATGCCCCACCACCGCTCATAGCCGCGTCACGCGCCGCTTGCGCTTGTTCAAAATCATTGTAATCGCCAAAGCCAACACCCGCGCCGCTGTCAGGGATGGTTGGGCTACACGCGCTCAGCGCAACGAGAGCGCCCAGCGCAAATGTTGGAAGGAAAAACCGCTTCATTTTAGATATGCCTCGAGTGACTTTTGGAGGCGTTTACCACCATTTGTTCGGTTTTGCTACAAAACCCGCAGCTTGCTCCAGCGCATAGGCGGTATTTAGCAGATCGCCCTCTTCCCACGGCTTACCAATCAGTTGAAGCGCAAGCGGCAAACCTTGTGCATCTACGCCTGCAGGCACAGCAACACCGGGCAAGCCTGCAAGGTTCACCGTCACGGTAAAGACGTCGTTAAGATACATCTGGACCGGATCTGCATCCTTCATTTCGCCGAGGCCAAAGGCAGCACTTGGCGTCGCAGGCGTCAGGATCGCATCAACGCCCGTCGCGAAGACATCATCAAAGTCTTTCTTGATGAGAGCACGCACTCGGCGTGCACGGTTGTAATATGCATCGTAGAAACCGGCACTTAGCACGTAAGTTCCAATCATCACGCGGCGCTGCACTTCGGGGCCAAACCCTTCGGCGCGGGTCTTTTCATACATTTCTGTGATGCCATCACCTGCATCCAGCGTTGCGCGGTGGCCATATCGCACACCATCATAGCGCGCGAGATTGGAAGACGCTTCCGCAGGCGCGATCACATAATATGCGGGCAGTGCGTATTTCGTATGCGGCAGAGATATATGGCGTATTTCGGCCCCGGCAGCTTTAAGCATTTCAGTACCATCAGCCCAAAGATCACGGATTTCTTGTGACATACCATCCATGGAGTATTCCTCGGGAATACCAATGGTTTTGCCCTTGATATTGCCCGTGAGCATTGCTTCAAAATTCGGCACGGGCAGGTTCGCACTGGTGCTGTCTTTGGCATCAAACGAACACATCGCTTTTAGCATGATCGCCGCGTCGCGCACGTCTTTGGTCATCGGTCCCGCTTGATCAAGCGAAGACGCGAAGGCAATCGTGCCCCAGCGTGAGCAACGTCCATAAGTTGGCTTAATGCCTGTGATACCCGTAAATGCCGCAGGTTGGCGGATAGAGCCGCCTGTATCTGTTCCTGTTGCCGCCAAACATAGATCAGCCGCAACCGCGGATGCGGAACCACCGGATGACCCACCTGGCGTCAGCGCTGCATCATCGCCATTACGACGCCATGGGTTAACAACATTGCCATAAACGGACGTCTCATTGGACGAGCCCATTGCGAATTCATCCATGTTGAGCTTGCCGAGCATTACCCCACCTGCATCAAACAAGTTCTGGCTCACTGTGCTTTCGTATTCTGGCTTGAACTCGTTCAAAATAGCAGAGGCCGCTTGTGACGGCACACCTTTGGTGCAGAACAAATCCTTAATGCCAATCGGCAAACCGCACATATCAGGCGCATCGCCCGCTGCGATACGCGCATCAGCGGCCTTTGCTTGCTCAAGCGCGATCTCTGGCGTGTGGTGCACAAATGCGTTGAGCGCGCCTGCGCCCTCGATCGCCTTCAAATGCGTCTCGGTCAATTCAACAGACGTAGTTTCGCGCTTGCGCAGCGCGTCGCGCGCGTCTGCAAGCGTCATTTTGGTGAGATCAGACATTATTCAACCACCTTTGGAACTGCGAAAAACCCTTCGCGCGCGTCTGGCGCATTCTTGAGCACTTTCTCTTGCTGGTCACCATCAGTGACTTCATCGACGCGTCGATACAGCTTTTGCGGCGTCACAGACGTCATCGGTTCAATACCTTCAACATCAACTTCGTTGAGTTGCTCAATGAACCCAAGGATATTTGAGAACTCCTGCGCCAAGGCAGGGAGTTGGTCATCTTCGACCTTGATACGGGCCAGTTTCGCCACGCGTGCGGCAGTTTTTTCATCAATCGACATAACGGACGTCTCCGGTTTGCTGTTGTCCAAGCCTTTAGCGCCCAGCGCCAAGGGCTGCAAGCGACCGAGGCGCTCTAGTCCAATAAATCGCGCGCGATCCGCTCAAAAATGTTTACGCCAAGCGGGATCAAATCATCAGGAAAATCATAATCGGGGTTGTGCAGCGCCGCGTGCTCTATCCCAGCCCCCAAACAAAGCATCGCCGCTTTGGCATTCCAACCAAACACGCCAAAGTCTTCAGAAGCGCGGATCGGTAAATTCCCATCGCTGACCTCAATCCCTAAATCTGCCAAAGCCGCACAGGCTATGTGCACTGCCTCTGCATCATTTATCGAGGCGGCAAAATCATCGCAGGTTTCAAACGAAACCTTGAGCCCATGCTCCTGCGCAGCCTGTTGCGCCACGGCTTGCGCATGTTTTGCAAGCTCTGCCATGGGCGCATCCTGTGCAGTGCGCAACGTGATGAAAATTTCCGCCTCCCCCGGTGCAATTCCAAACGTTGGCTCACCGATACGCACATGGATTATCGTGACCAATTTGAAAGCATCATCAAGCTCACCGCCCACACCCAAGTCTTCAAGTTGCGGTATCAACGTCGACACTGCCAATGCAGGCGACGTCCCATCTTCTGGATTGGCCGCATGCGCTGTTTTTCCACTGAGTTTGATCGCCATGCCTTGCGACGCGCAATTCACAAGTCCTGCGCGCGTTGCAACTTGTCCAAGCGCAAAACCTGGCTCATTGTGGATCGCGAAAGCATAATCAGGCGCAATCTGCGCAAAAGCAGGATCAGCCACAACCGCGCGCGCGCCGCTGCCATCTTCCTCTGCAGGTTGGAACATCAATACGACACGGCCCTTACTAACAGGTACACGCGATAGACGGCGCCCCAACCCTAGCAAAAAGCACATATGACCGTCGTGTCCGCATAGATGCCCTTTACCCGGCACTTCTGAGCGCCAATCAAACGTCGAGATTTCTTCGATTGGCAACGCATCCAGCTCAGCGCGAAACAGCACAGTGGGCCCCTCGCCTGCACCCTCAAACACTGCTGCAACACCGTGACCACCAAGTCCACACAGAATCGCATCTGGCGCAAGCGCCTCCAGCTCAGCGACAATCCGCGCTGCTGTCCCAGCCTCTTGGCGCGAAATTTCGGGGAATCGATGCAGTTCTCGGCGCAATTCTGTCAGCTCTTGAACATCAGCATTACTTAGCACGGCGCGGCTCCTTCGTTATGTTGCCTTATCACCGATCTGGTCTAAACTGACGATACAATACAAGGTAATTTATAGAAGGCCCATCTCATGAAAATCATCCCGCTCGGCCATTCCGGCTTTCGCATCGAGATTGAAGATCAAATCCTTCTGATAGATCCGTGGCTCACCGGCTGCCCTGTCTTTCCTGAAGAACGCCGCCCCGAAGCAATCACAGGCGCAACGCATGTTCTGGTCAGCCACGCTCATGCAGATCATTGCGGCGATGCTTTCAAGATTGCCGAAGAACTCGATATCCCCGCCGTCGGAATATACGACCACATGGGTTACGTCGAAGAAACGCTGGGCATCAAAATTATCGGGTTCAACAAAGGCGGCACAGTAAAGCTGGGCCAAGTGGCAGTCACCATGGTCACTGCGGCGCATTCAAGCACCTATCGCACAGAAAACGGCCCGATCTACGCGGGAACCGAAAGTGGCTTTATGATCGCAGGCGAAGGCAAGGTGATCTACTTTAGCGGCGATACGGATGTGATGATGGATATGGAGCTTTTTGAAGCGTTGCATCAGCCTGACATCGGTATTTTATCTGCAGGTGGCCACTTCACAATGGACATGACCCGCGCGGCTTATGCTGCCAAACGTTTCTTCAATTTCAACACGATTATTCCGTGCCACTACAACACGTTCCCTTTGCTCGAACAAAGCGTGCAGCCGATGATTGATGCGGTTCCGAATGCAAAGGTGATCGAACCAGAAGTCCTCGTTCCGATCGAGCTATAACGCTAAATGGAGATCATGTGTCTCAACGCATGGGGCGGCACACTACATGAATCTCTGCTGCCCTACCTAAAGGACGCCGCACCAACCATCTTGTGTTTACAAGAGGTTGTGGACAGCCCTGCCGCCGACAAGGATTGGCTGACCTATCGCGACGGTGCGCACATACTACCGCAACGTGCGAATTTCTTTCGCGATGTCTGCGCTGTCTTGCCTGATCATCAGGCGATCTTCTGCCCGCAAGCCCAAGGCAAACTTTGGGACGAAGACATGGAAACCCCGTCCCAATTCGGCATCGCAACCTTTGTGCACAAAGCCTTGCCCATCATCGGCCAGATCCAAGGGTTCGTTCATAAAGGCTACGCACCGGGTGGCTACGGCGATTATCCCCGCTCGCGCAATGCGCATGGGCTACGCGTCTATTTTGAGCGCACGAATAGGCCCATAAGCGTTTTGCACATGCATGGTCTGCGCGATCTAAGCGGCAAACACGACACCCCCGACAGAACAGCACAAGCGCATCGTCTGCTTGCCCTGAACAAACAACTGACAGACACACATGGGTTAAGCGTGATCTGTGGTGATTTTAACGTAAACCCAGAGAGCGAAACGCTTCAAATTCTAAACGCCGCCGGGTTTCACGAGCTGGTTGCAGCGTACAACATTCCAACCACGCGCACCTCCCATTACAAGAAAGCGGCTCGGTTTGCCGATTATATGCTGATCAACGACATGCAGGCCGTTAAAGCGTTTGACGTTGTCCGCGCTCCAGAAGTCTCTGATCACGGCCCCCTGATTTTGCGTCTTTAATATCGCAGTTTTTCGCGAGACTTATGTTGTTTCCAACATCCATTTGAGCGGGGTCAAATTCTAAGTCCAAACTCCTCTCCGCTTTGCAGCTGAAAGCCGAATAAACCAATGTTCATATGCGACCACACTCAAAACATAGCGCTTTTTCAATGACAGCCGATCTGTTCGCCCCCTACACAACCCTTGCTGTACAGCTTTTGCCCTTTGCCACGCCAGAGACGACAGATGGCGCGCATGATATCGCTCATATCACACGAGTTTGGAAAAATGTGTAGAGCATCGCGCAAGTCGAACACGGTGATTTAGAAATTCTGGCCGCCGCAACGCTCCTACATGATTGCGTAAGTGTCGAAAAAAACAGCCCAGAACGTGCAAAGGCGTCCGCGCTAGCCAGCGACGCAGCGCGCGCGCATCTTGAGACGCTTGGATGGGCACAGACGCGCATTGATCAAACCTGCCATGCGATTGCGGCGCATAGCTTTTCCGCGGGTATCCTACCGCGCAGCCTTGAGGCGAAAATCTTACAAGATGCCGACCGTCTGGACGCCATAGGCTTGATCGGAGTTGCGCGCTGCTTTTACGTTGCAGGCCGAATGGGCAGCGCCCTTTACGAGCCAAACGACCCGCGCGCCACAGACCGTGCTCTTGATGATCGTGCCTACGCGCTCGATCACTTTGAAACCAAGCTATTAACTCACGCGGAGGGTTTCCAAACCAATGAAGGCCAACGCCTCGCAACAGCCCGCCATGATGAACTCATCGACTTTCGTGCGGCCTTCCTCGCTCAAATCGGCGCTTAAACAACGACTTCATTTTTCCAAATAAACTCCGGGGGAGTCGGTAAGGCCGACGGGGGCTGGCCCCCTCAAACCCTCAAATACAAAACCCCTGCTGTCACTCACTCCAGCAGGGGTCTTTCAGTCCGCTGGGGAGAACAGCGGACACTGGCGACGCTACTCCGCAGCCGTGGCCGCGGGATTATTCGGGTGTGTTGTCCAATTGGCGTATTTTGGCTCAACCACACGGTCTGTGCGCGGATCAACGGCGCCCTCAGGCATCGCCTCCATTGTGATGCAATTCTCCACGGGGCAGACGTTCACACACAGATTACAAGCAACGCATTCAGCATCAATCACGCTGAAAACACGCTCGTCTGACATTGCAATCGCTTGGTGCGACGTGTCCTCACAAGCCGCGTAACACCGTCCGCAAGAGATACACAGATCCTCATTGATCTTCGCCTTAGCGATATAGTTCAGGTTCAAATACTGCCAATCTGTGGTGTTTGGCACAGCCATACCAACAAAGTCAGACGTGTTGGTGTAGCCTTTCTCATCCATCCATTGGCTCAAGCCTGAAATCATCTCTTGAACGATCTTAAATCCATAGGTCATCGCAGCTGTACAGACCTGCACATTGCCACAACCAAGCGCCATGAACTCCGCTGCATCGCGCCATGTGGTTACGCCGCCAATGCCAGAAATAGGCATGCCCGCGGTTGCCTCTGCGCGCGCAATCTCACTCACCATGCTCATCGCAATTGGTTTCACCGCAGGGCCACAATAGCCGCCGTGCGTGCCTTTGCCATCAATAGATGGCTCAGGGCTCATACTGTCCAAATTCACCGAAATGATTGAATTGATCGTATTAATCAGACTGACCGCATCTGCACCACCAGCATGCGCAGCGGCCGCCGGCTTGCGCACATCTGTGATGTTGGGCGTCAGCTTCACGATAACGGGCTTGGAATAATACTGCTTACACCAGCGCGTCACCATTTCGATATACTCGGGCACTTGGCCAACGGCTGCGCCCATCCCGCGCTCGCTCATTCCGTGCGGACACCCAAAGTTCAGCTCAATCCCATCTGCACCTGTGTCTTCCACTAGCGGCAGGATCGCTTTCCACGCCTCTTCCTCACAAGGGACCATCAGCGAGACAATCACCGCACGATCCGGATAATCTGCCTTCACGCGTTTGATCTCTTCAAGATTAGTGAACAGGTCACGATCGGTAATCAGCTCAATATTATTGAGCCCGAGCAACCGCCGATCCGCCCCGTAAACCGCACCGTAGCGCGGGCCATTTACATTCACCACTGGCGGCCCCTCAGAGCCAAGCGTCTTCCAAACAACCCCGCCCCATCCGGCTTCAAATGCGCGGCGCACATTGTATTCTTTGTCCGTTGGGGGCGCAGACGCCAACCAAAACGGATTAGGGCTTTTGATCCCCAGAAAATCAGTTGTGAGATCCGCCATTAGCTTGCTCCTCCCATGAGGCTTGCGTGTATATCCATTGCCGCGTCGCGCCCTTCAGCCACGGCCGTGACGGTCAAATCATCTCCGCCAGAGGCACAATCACCCCCCGCCCAAACGCCTTTCACTGACGTTGCGCCAGTCTCATTCACCCTTATTTTACGACCCTCAAGCGCGGGTAAATCATCACCCAGGAGGCTTTGACCTATCG
>JAHEGL010000017.1:5867-10188 GCA_024645145.1 Planktotalea sp. | reverse complement strand
TAAGCTATTGTTGTTAAGAGGCGATTCTTAGATGTGATAGGCTCATCGCCGGTGTTTAAGAGCGCAAAACACCCCGTGCCGTAGGTCGATTTCAACATGCCCGGTTTGAAGCACGCCTGCCCGACAGTCGCGGCATGTTGATCGCCTGCGACCCCTAAGATCGGAATTTCACGACCAAATAAATCAGCGCGTGTAACACCAAAATCGGCAGCACAGTCCTTCACTTCGGGCAACATACTCATCGGGATGTCGAGCAGATCGCACATTGTTTTGGACCAGCGTCCTTTACGAATATCGTAGAGCATCGTGCGCGCGGCGTTTGTCGCGTCTGTCACATGCGACTGGCTACCCGTCAGGTTCCAAATCACCCAGCTGTCGATCGTCCCGAATGCCAATTCGCCCGCCTCAGCGCGCGTGCGCGCGCCCTCCACATTGTCGAGCAACCATTTAAGCTTTGTCGCGCTAAAATATGGGTCAAGCAGAAGGCCTGTGCGCTCCGTCACCGTTGGTTCGTGCCCCGCAGCTTTCAAAGCCTGACACAGCTCAGAGGTCCGACGATCCTGCCAAACAATCGCGCGGTGCAGCGCTTTACCAGTTTTGCGATCCCAAATCACCGTGGTTTCACGCTGATTGGTAATGCCTATCGCAGCAATTTCTTCTGCACTGATACCCGCTTTCTCAATCGCACCACGGCAAGTTGAGGCGGTCGTAGACCACAAATCGCTCGCCTCATGTTCAACCCAGCCGCTTTGCGGAAAGTGCTGTTCAAACTCTTCCTGCGCCGACGCGACAGGTTGCATATCTGGTCCAAACAAGATCGCGCGCGTAGATGTCGTGCCTTGGTCAATTGCGAGAATATGGGTCATAAGATCTTTCAATACTTAGTTTAGGACGCCAGCGTCGGCAGCCAAAGTACGATGCCAGGGAACGCGACAAGCAATGCAATTGTCACACCATCGGCGATGAAAAACGGCGTCACGCCTTTGAAAACGTCTTGCACGGTAAGATCATCCCGCACCCCAGCCACAACAAAACAGTTGAGACCAATGGGTGGCGTGATCAAACAGAACTCCGCCATTTTGACCACCAAAATGCCAAACCAGATCGCGCACATAGGTCCAGACATGCCAAAGGCACTATCGGCAGCACTGACAAGCTCCCCCCCGTTCAGCGCCATGACCGCAGGGTAAACCACCGGCAAGGTCAGCAATAACATTCCAATGGCATCCATGAACATGCCAAGCACCGCATAGGCAAGCAAGATACAGATAAGGATCGCCAAAGGCGCCATGTCGAGCGAGGTGATCCAATCCGAGAACGCATCTGGCAATTTGGCAAACCCTAAGAAGCGCACATAAATCAAAACACCCCAGATGATCGTAAAGATCATTACCGTCAGTTTAGCTGTTTCAAGCAAAGCTTCCTTGAGCTTCGGCCAGCGCATCCCACGATAAAGCGCCATACAAAAAATGATGAAGGCACCAATGGCACCACCTTCCGTCGCTGTGCCCCATGCATCCCCAAAAGGGTTGTAGACGAAGAAA
This sequence comes from Planktotalea sp., assembly GCA_024645145.1. Classification (GTDB taxonomy): domain Bacteria; phylum Pseudomonadota; class Alphaproteobacteria; order Rhodobacterales; family Rhodobacteraceae; genus Planktotalea. Next base: position 8,644 of record JAHEGL010000017.1, on the reverse strand, counting down.
ATGATGATCACGACGACCGCCACGATAGGCAGTGCAGGTGGAAGCGATTCAAAACGTTCACGCCACGTAAACCCGCTGACTGGCGGGCCGATGTTTTTAAACCGAACAGCAAGACCGATAATCAAAAGTGCGTACACCAGCGCCGAAAAAACGCCTGGTATGAAGCCAGCAAGCAGCAATTTACCCACATCTTGCTCAACAATAATGGCGTAAATAACAAGGATCGCAGATGGCGGGATAAGCGATGCAAGTGTCCCGCCTGCCGCGACAACGCCGGCGGCAAAGGCTTTGTTATACCCAACTTTGAGCATCTCTGGAATCGCGATGCGTGCGAACACCGCAGCGGTTGCGACAGAAGCACCGGAGACAGCCGAAAAGCCTGCTGTCGCAAAGACCGTCGCGACCGCGAGGCCACCAGGCACCCAGGCAATCCAACGTTTGGCGGCCTCAAACAAAGCAACCGTGAGCTTAGCGTGATAGGCAAGATAGCCGATTAAAATGAACACAGGGATCAAACTAAGGACTTGCGCGCTGACTTTGGAATGCGGGGTGAGACCCGCGACCTTTACGCTGATTTCAACCGCCTTCCAAAAGCGTTCGGGATCATAGTCAAATCCGTTCCACCGCAACCAGACAAGGCCCACAAATCCCGCAAGGCCCGCCGCGAATGCAACGCGCATGCCAAGCAAAACAAATACCAACAAGCCGCCGCTGACCCAAAGGCCAATTTCAATGGGTTCCATTAATCGTCTCCCATCAACGATTTGGCTTCAATTTGAGCTTGTTCCGCAACACTTAACGTCAGCGGAACAGCGACAGGGTCTTGCAGTCCCAGAACAAGCGCACGGCCATATCCGACAGCCTGCAAAATCAACCGTAAACTCAGCACGCCAAAGGCAATCGGCACCACGAGCTTTGACGGCCAAATCGGTATTCCAACATCAATAGAACTGTCTCGGCTACATAGCGGCCTAGAACAGTCAAAAGAGCGGTCAAAATGCTCCCAAGCGCCCCATGTCAGGGCCACGATGAGCAACAATATTAAAAGAACTGAGATCAACTCAAAGAGCCAAAGCACACGGCCACTTAACGCCGAAACCAGCATATCCATACGAATATGCGTGCCATCGCGTTGGACATAAGAGACGCCCATAATGGCAATAATGGGCATGGCGGCTTCGATGTAATCCACGTACCCCATCATAGGGGAAGCAAAGAATTTTCGCCCTGTGACCGAATAAACCGCGAGAAACATCAGCGAAAAAATCGCGAGGCCGCTCAGAAGCGCGCAAAATCGCTCGAGCGGTAGCAGTGCGCGATCGAGCTTGCTGAGCAAGCTGGAATCTTCAAGGACGGCTGCAGAGCCTGCCATGTTAGTAATCCCGAAATGTTATGAGTATGAGCGTATCGCAAAAGTAAGGTGCGTGGTTTCCCACGCACCCTAGCTTCATTTACATCTTTGCGTCAGCAAGTGTTTTCACGACAAGATCGTAAAGCTCCTGACCTGGCAGGCCTTGTGCTTCCATATCTTTGATCCATGCATCGCGAATAGGATCAGCCGCTTTGGCGCGGAACTCCGAGATGACGTCTTCTGCAATCTCAACCTTTTCAACGTTCTTCTCTGCAAGAACACTGTCCCAGCGCTCCAACAGCTCGCCGTAGTTGGCAAGGTAGTGATCCAGCGATTCCTGCACAGAGCTGTCCAGCACTTCGCGGTGCTCATCGCTCAGGCTCTCATATGCATCAATGTTCACAACAATCGGGCAGTTCACAGTTCCTGGGTTCAGGTTGGCTGTCCACCAAGTCGCTTGATTGATCGTGCCAAAGCTCAGGTGCGCGTGCTGGGCAAATGCGACTGTATCAACAACGCCGCCTTCCATCGCTTGATACGCTTCTGAGGATGTTACAGACGTTGGCACCGCGCCAACCGCTTCAAATGCGTTACCGATACCGCCTGTTGCACGCACACGCATGCCCTCAAAATCAGCGAGCGTTTTACGCGCTTCGCCAGTCCCTACCAAGTTGTATTGTGGCATGGGTGACGTCATCAAAAGTTTCGCATTCCACTGCGCCATTTCTTCTGTGGCTGCGGGATGCGCATAAACGGCTTTGGACACCGCAACTTCTTGCTCAAGGTTCTCGACGCCCAAGAACGGCAGCTCCAGAACAGTAATCACACGGTTCTTATCGCGGTGATAGCCCGCACAGAACTGCGCCATTTCGAACGCACCAATGGAAATACCATCAAGGTTCTCGCGGTTCTTTGAGAGACCGCCGTAAGAGACGTTCATAGTGAATTCGCCGTTGGTCTTTTCCGACACCAGCTCGGCAAGTTTCTCAACATGCTCAGTAAACGCGCGACGCTTGCCCCAAACTGATACGTTCCATTCTGTTGCAGCAGCCTCTGCACCCAAGGACGCAATAAAAGCCGCACCAAAGAGCTTTGCAGATAAATGTTTCATGTCTCTCTCCCTATTATGATTGGCAGGAGACTAGCGCCACAAACGAAGGGCGCAATGGGATTCTCAAAAATTGCGTAAAGTAAATACCATCGAACTTGTGCGATTCCAGCTTTGGTGAGCAGCCCCACTTGGGTGGTCCAACGTGAAAACTAGTGCATGATTGGCCTTTCGTTCATCGGTACGATGGTCTCTGGCGCTGAAGGGCGGTACCCCAACGCACTGTATAATCCTTTAGTGTTGTCGTTTTTGTCCCAGCTTTCGATGATGATTTAGACTTCACGGAGCGGGTGGAAGATCTCTCCGTTTAACAATTCG
>JAHEGL010000017.1:1990-5857 GCA_024645145.1 Planktotalea sp. | reverse complement strand
AAACTAGTGCATGATTGGCCTTTCGTTCATCGGTACGATGGTCTCTGGCGCTGAAGGGCGGTACCCCAACGCACTGTATAATCCTTTAGTGTTGTCATAATCCTTTAGTGTTGTCGTTTTTGTCCCAGCTTTCGATGATGATTTAGACTTCACGGAGCGAGTGGAAGATCTCTCCGTTTAACAATTCGTCGCACAGACCATTCGCCTTCACCTTACACTGCTCGTCAGGGCGTCGCTTGCGATGTCCCAAGACGCGGCTGTTATCCAGTGCTATCGATAAAAAGATTCAGTGGCCCTTTTAGCCCATGATACAGGAGGCTCACGTTTAGTGTCTTCTGGCGACGATAAGGTGTTGAAAACTGGCACAACCAAATCTAACCCGATCAGCTGTAGCAGACGCTTGGCGGAAGCACTAAATCGCTGTTGCCCGCCCCGCGTGCCGCTTGGTAACGGTGTAAAAACAAATCTCCGGGTCACACCAGATCGACAACGATCCGCGTTGTTTCAAACCGTTATTGTAAAACGACCAATTCTCAGTCTTGTTTTTCGTAGGTGGGCCAACTGCTTATAAGTTCAGCTCACACGCTTGGTTGATACAATGAATCCGCTCATCATATTTGTGCCACGAAGCCCTTCCAGACTGTAAATTTCTACTGAATTTCTTTAAGGTCGTTATCTTCGAAATAAAGCAATGCTTTTGCAAAAAACCAAAGGTCTACAATCCAAAGGGTCAGATTTTCATCTCCGCATTAAGCCTCGGATGAGGCTTTTAATCCGACAGACTTTGTGAAACCCATTGGCTCAGAAATGTAAGGAAAGCAATATGCAAATAATTGTCGCGGGAGCAGGTATCGTTGGTGTGTCCTGTGCGATTTGGCTTCAGCGGAGCGGTCACAGTGTAACCCTCGTTGATCGTGAAGGCCCCGCATCTGGGACAAGTCATGGCAATGCAGGAGTTCTTGCTGCCGGGGCTGTCATCCCAGTAACCACTCCGAGCCTTTTTAAAGCGGCACCTGGGATGCTGTTGCGGCGCGACTCCCCCTTGTTCTTGCGGTGGTCGTATTTGCCAAAGTTGCTCCCTTTCCTTGGCAAATACATGAGGTATGCAACCGATAATCATGTTGATATTTACGGCACTGCAATGTCGCGTTTGCTGCACGATACCTATGATCAGCACGTAGCGCTTTCAAATGGCACACCTGCTGCACAGTTCGTAAGTGATGAAGACTACTGTTTTGGCTATAAAACCCATGCCGATTTTATCGCTGACCGCTATAGCTGGGCCAAACGCGATGCTGCAGGTGTCAAATATGAAGTAGTCACCGGCGATGAATATGCGCAGGTTGATCCGGTTTTCGGAAATGCGTTTGAGACCATTGTGCGTTGCAAGAACCATGGACGGATCAGCGATCCTGGTGCTTATGTGCGTGCCCTGACAGATCACTTTGTAGAACAAGGTGGAACGCTGCAAATTGCGACGATCGATGATCTTGAAATGAAAGGCGATACGATTGCAACGCTTCTTACTGATCAAGGACGCTTGAGCGCTGACAAGATTGTTTTCGCCCTTGGTCCTTGGTCTAAAAAGATCGCTCATAAACTAGGTGTAAAAGTCCCATTTGAGAGCGAACGCGGTTATCACATTGAGCTTATTAACCCGTCCAAGATGCCGAAAAATCCGATGATGGTTGCCAGTGGAAAGTTCGTGCTGACCCCGATGGAGGGGCGTTTGCGTGCAGCGGGTGTGATCGAATTCGGAGGATTGGATGCAGGCCCAAGCAAAGGTCCGATTGATCTGCTCAAGCGCGAAATCAAAACACTGCTGCCAGATATAACTTACGATTCGATTGTTGAATGGATGGGGCATCGACCTGCGCCAGCCGATAGTCTGCCGCTTATCGGTGCCAATGATGCAAAGGGAAGCAGCTACAGCGCCTTTGGACATCAACACGTTGGCTTGACAGGGGGGGCTAAAACGGGTCGTCTCATCGCAGATCTGATAGATGGGAAAACGCCGAACATAGATTTGGCTCCGTTTGATCCACGTAAATACGCGAAATAAAATATACGTCTGGGAGGACACTATGAAAACGTTCACTAAAATCACGACAGCTGCTGTTGTCGCCTCTTTTGCAGCAGGCGCGACCTTTGCCGATGGCCACGCGCAAAAGTGGGATATGCCGATGGCTTACGCCGCAACGAATTTCCATTCTGAACATGGCGTGATCTTTGCTGACAAAGTGCGCGAGCACACAGGCGGCGCAATTGATATTACAGTTCACGCAGGTGGCTCGCTCTTTGGCGGCGGCGACATCAAGCGCGCGATCCAAACCGGCCAAGTACCAATCGGTGAGCGTTTCATGTCCGCGCACGCGAACGAAGCACCGCTTTTGGGCTGGGACAACGTGCCGTTCATCGCAACAACATATGAAGACAACGCCAAGCTTTGGGCAGCTGCAAAAGACGCAGTGAACGCACAGCTTGCGGATCAAAACCTCGTTGCGCTTTACACATGCCCATGGCCGGGTCAGGGTTTCTACTTCAACAAAGAAGTAAAAACCTCTGCTGACACGCAAGGCATAAAGTTCCGTTCATACAACTCTGCAACCGCGACCTTCGCCGAAGAGTTGGGCATGATCCCAGTGCAAATCGAAGCGGCAGAACTCAGCCAAGCCCTGGCAACAGGTGTTGCATCTGCGTTCATTTCGTCCGGTTCCACGGGCTACGACCGCAAAGTTTGGGAGCATCTGTCCCATTATTACAAAGTCAACGCATGGCTGCCGCGCAACTATGTGATGGTAAACACGCAAGCATGGGAGGCGCTCGATGGAGAGGTGCAGGCCAGCATTCAAAAAGCAGCTGATGAAACGGCTGAAAGCTGTGCTGCAAAGTCTGCAGAACTGGCGAACTTTTACTTCGATGAGCTTGCCAAGAACGGTATGAGTGTTGAAGACGCGGGACCAGAATTCCTTGCAGAGCTCGAAGCCATCGGTGCTAAAATGACAGCAGAATGGCTGGAAACAACAGGCGACGCGGGCCAAGCTATCCTCGACGCATACAACGCAAACTAAGCGTTTAGGCCAGCTCGTGCGCAGGCGTTGGGCTGGCCTTTTACCATTTACATTTGAAAGAACACCATGCGCGATTTCTCACCCGTCATGGGGCTGCCCCTTTGGGTTTGGCTTTTTGTATTGCCAAGCATTATTGCTGCGATCTGCTTTGTTGCAGGTCCGCGTATTGAAAAGCTGATGCGCCCAATCTGGCGCACATTGGATGGTGTTTACTTTGCCAGCGGAGTGATCGCCGCTTTCTTTATGGTAACGATCCTTTTGCTCATCGTTGCGCAGATGGTTGCCCGTTGGACAGGGATTGCGCTGCCCGGCACAACGGAATTCGCAGGCTATGCGATGGCGGCCACATCCTTCTTTGCGCTCTGTCATGCGATGATGCGCGGCGCACATATTCGAGTCTCTATTATTCTTAACTCCACGGCTTTTCTGAAAAAGTGGCTCGATATTTTCGCAGTTTTTGCGGCTGCGGTGATCGCCACTTATTTTGCCCGATACGCGGTCAAAACAACCGCTTTTTCAGAAATGCTCAATGATCGCACGCAAGGCCAAGACCAGATCCCCGAATGGTTGGTGAAGCTTTTCCAACTTGATTTGTCTGGCGCATTGGAAGGCGGCTCCAAACTTGTTTATACGCCGGTTTGGATACCCCAACTTGCGATGTGCATTGGTACCATCCTGTTGGCATTAGCCCTTTGGGACACGCTCACACGTCTGCTCGTAACTGGCAAAAACCCCATCGTATCGGAGTCAGTTGAATGACCGAAGCCTACGCAACAATTGTATTCCTCTTCGTCCT
>JAHEGL010000017.1:0-1980 GCA_024645145.1 Planktotalea sp. | reverse complement strand
CACTGCTTGGATCATCGATCTGGATTGGTCTTGCCTTGATGGGAGTTGCTTGGGTGGGCATGGAAATGTTCACAGTACGCCCCGCAGGCGATGCAATGATCACGACGATCTGGACCAGTTCCAGTTCCTGGACATTGACCGCTTTGCCGCTGTTCATTTGGATGGGCGAAATCCTCTATCGAACGCGATTATCTCAGGACATGTTCCGTGGATTGGCCCCTTGGATGAGATGGCTTCCAGGCGGTCTCTTGCACACCAATATCGCAGGCTGCACGATTTTTGCAGCGGTCTCGGGATCATCTGCTGCGACGCTGACAACAGTGGGAAAAATGTCGATCCCTGAGCTGCGCAAACGCGGCTATCCAGAATATATGATCGTCGGAACACTAGCAGGTGCCGCGACGCTTGGCTTAATGATCCCACCGTCACTGACCCTGATCGTCTATGGTGTGTCAATCAACGAAAGCATCATCAAGCTGTTCATGGCGGGCATCATTCCAGGCCTTGTTCTTGCCAGCCTGTTCATGACTTACATCATGGCGTGGCACTTTTTTAAGCCCGCTCAACGCCCCGAACCAGAACCGCCGATGAGCTTCCCTCAGATGCTCGCGGAGTCGCGCTTTCTTATTCCCGTGTTGCTCTTGGTTTTTGCCGTCATCGGGTCGATGTACTTTGGCTGGGCAACCGCAACCGAGGCCGCGGCTGTCGGGGTCCTTGGCTCTCTCACGCTGGCTGCGTTCCAACGCTCACTGACACCAAGCGTGTTCCTCGAAAGCCTGATGGGCGCGACACGCACCTCCGCAATGATTGCGTTGATCCTCATGGGGGCTGCGTTCTTATCGCTCTCGATGGGCTTCACCGGTCTCCCTCGCGCGCTGGCGGCTTGGATCGATGAAATGCAGCTGTCCCCGATCACCCTTATCGCGGCACTGACTGTTTTTTACATCATCCTCGGCATGTTCCTTGATGGGATTTCATCGGTTGTTCTGACCATGGCCATTGTTGAGCCGATGATTCGCCAAGCAGGTATCGACGTCATCTGGTTTGGCATCTTCATCGTGGTCGTGGTGGAAATGGCGCAGGTGACACCGCCCATCGGGTTCAACTTGTTCGTTCTTCAAGGGATGACCAAACATGAAATCGGGTACATTTCTAAGACTGCACTACCAATGGTTGGCCTCATGTTACTCATGGTCGTCATCCTTGTTGCATTCCCTCAACTGGCGACTTGGCTGCCAGACAATATCAGACAATAGCACCGGATGCCGCCTCGCGTTTCAGTTCTACAACTTGATACGGATTTCCCAAGGATCGCTGGGGATGTGGGCTGCCCAGATAGCTACACGGGCGACGTAGAAATACTGCGTATCGCGTCGGCGTCTGTCAGTAAAATTGTGAGCAATCAGCCCGACAAGATCGACATGGCTCCGTTTGAACGCGCTCTGCAACAGGCGAGCGGCGATGTCATCGTGACGTCTTGCGGTTTTTTGTCATATTGGCAGGCGCATCTAGCGATTCAAACGACGAAACCCTTCATTAGTTCATCGTTGATCGCTTTAGAACGTCTCAGCGATCTGTATAATCCGGGCGAAATCCTGATACTGACATTCGATGAACACGCGCTCACGTCACAGCATCTTGGGGTTTTTTCAGACTACGCCTCCGGAATCGTTGGATTGCCAGAACAGATGCATCTGCGCCAAGTCATCAGTGAAAACCGTACTGACCTTAACGCTGATCTCGCCGCTCAAGAACTGACGCACTTTATCGCCACGCAACAACAGCCGCAGCACAAACATCTACTGTTAGAATGTACCAACTTGCCGCCCTATAAGGCGCAGATGAAACACGTGACAGGCCTGCCAATTACTGACATCTTAACCCTGATCGAAGCCCGATCACCTGGCGCTATCACGTCGCAATTTCTGTAAAATAAGGCCCCCATTGTCCCCTTCAGATTTCGCATCAGCCAAAGAAACA
>JAHEGL010000520.1 GCA_024645145.1 Planktotalea sp. | reverse complement strand
TAGCGCGGTTGCCAGCCCACCGCCGATGCAATACCCCTCGATCAGGCCAATCAGCGGCTTTTCGATTTTTGCCAGCCAATGAGTTGCCCGTCCTGCGATCACCCCGTAGCTTGCGCGCTGTTCCGCATTTGCTCGTGATTGATCGAATTCCGAAATATCGGCACCGGATACGAAGGACTTACCGCCCGCGCCACGCATGACAATGACGCGCACATCGTCGTTGCTGGCGAAGTGTTCCAAGATATCACCGATGCCCTCCCACATTTCCAGCGATAGGGCGTTGTGACGCGCAGGATTGTTGAACACCATCCAGCCGATGCCATCTTCGATGTTGGCTTGCATGCGGTCGGTTTGAAGAGTCAGCTCGTGTTCAGATGCCATGGATTCCTCTGCTGTCGGTGGTAACGTATGGGTCATCTATACTGCAGAACGCTTGAGCGGACAAATAGAGGGGACCAATGGATTTTTCACTTACCGAAGAACAAGACCTGATTCGCGATGCCGTCAGCAAGGTTTGCGAAAATTTCTCTGATGAATATTGGGCGCAAAAGGACGCGGATCACGAATTCCCTTGGGACTTTTACAACACCATGTCGGAAGCGGGTTGGATCGGTATCGCGATACCCGAAGCGTATGGCGGAAGCGGCCGCGGCATCACTGAAGCCAGTATTGTTCTGGAAGAGGTTGCTGCCTCGGGTGCTGCGATGAACGGGGCAACTCCCTTGCACCTGTCTATGTTTGGCATGGAACCTGTCGTCAAATACGGCTCGGAGGAAATGAAGCAGAAATATCTGCCTGCGGTTGCTCGGGGCGAACTGCATGTGGCTTTCGGTGTGACCGAACCAGATGCTGGTACAGACACCACCTCGATCAAAACCGCCGCTCGTAAAGAGGGCGATCATTACATCGTGCGTGGGCGTAAGGTTTGGACTACGAAGGCGTTACAGTCTGAACGGGTTTTACTGCTGACTCGCACCACACCACGCGACGAAGTGGAGCGTCGCACCGATGGCATGACCTTGCTGCTCGCCGAGCTACAGCGGGACGAAGTCACCATCTCACCCATCGATAAGGTCGGTCGGAATGCCGTCGCAACCTGCGAAGTTGTCTATGACGATTTGCCTGTGAACATAACGGATCGGGTTGGCGAAGAGGGTAAGGGCTTCCAGTATCTGATTTCAGGGCTAAACGCTGAACGCATATTGATTGCAGCGGAAGCGCTGGGTATCGGTAAGGCGGCTTTGCGCCGCGCCGTCGGCTACGCCAATGAGCGCGTGGTGTTTGGCCGACCGATTGGCAAAAACCAAGGAGTAGCGTTTCCTTTGGCTGAAGCAAAAATGCGGTTGGATGCGGCAGAACTGATGATTCGCAAAGCGGCTTGGATGCTGGATAACGGCATACCCTGTGGTGCGGAAGCGAATATGGCTAAGTGGTTGGCTGCTGATGCAGGCTTCCAGGCGGCGGATCAAGCGATGCAGACCCATTTCCCAGGAGATGATCTGCAATTTCGTGTCTGAGCATGTTCTGGACCTACCGCGCTCTTATTGAGCGCAACCAACGAAGGAGTAACGCATGACAAATAACGCGCAGGTCATCCGAGACTGATTGGCGCTTGGTCGCGATTGGACCCCAAAGAGCTCGCCAGTTATTTCACTGCTGATGGCTGTTACTACAATATGCCGACCCAGCCGGTAAGGGGACGAGATAACGTGCAGAAGTTTATCGCGGGCTTTATCGCCAACTGGTCATCGACCGATTGGGAAATACTGCACCTGGTCGCGCAGGACGATGTCGTGTTTTGCGAACGTGTGGATCGCACTGCATTTGCATCAGGTGGCGTGGATTTACCCTGCTTGGGTGTGTTCGAAATGACCGGCGGGAAAATCAAAGAGTGGCGGGACTATTTTGATCTCAACACCTTTATGCGCGCGGCTCCGCAGTCTTAGCCAATCGTGCTGCCGAGCAGTTGGGCTACCCGCTCTTGCACTGCGGGCACGATGGTGTCTTC
>JAHEGL010000015.1 GCA_024645145.1 Planktotalea sp. | reverse complement strand
TGAAACACTCAAAACCAAGCTTGTTTGTGAGCTTGACCCTAACGACATCCCACGCGCCAAAGATCAATCCGGTCATTCACGTAAGGCACTGGAATTAAACGAAGAGTTCATTGGTCTTCCTGAACTTTGCAAACTCCACGGCCTGCTCATCGCGCATTTGCGCAAGTCAGATCAGCCTGATCACACAATGGCACTTTTCACCCGAATTTAGGCAGAGCACGCGGATTTCATGTTCGAGCATCTTGATCCGCGTTGGCTTGTCTCGGCGATCACGACTTTTGGCGATCATGGCAGCACAGAAGTTCAACGTCGTGTCGGACAATCAATGACCGTGCTTTTTGGTGCTATGAAGCTTTATGAAAGTGAACGGCTCTATTCCGGACTTGGGCCTGAGAGCGAATTCAAACTCAAGCGGCTCGTGCACAGCAAACTGCCACTGAATATGGACCGATATGCGTTAGTGTCTGGTGGCCTTGATATCAATATGCTCAGACGGCTGTGGGTGGATGCGGCCGACGATCCGGTCATTGCTTCCCTCGCCCATCATTTGCTTAATCTTTTGAACGCAGATCCTGGCACCGTGTTTCGTCGCTTAAAGACTTTGCGCGGCGTAAATTACGTCAACGTGCGCAAAAGGAAGCAAGCGGCGATCCCGACCCCGAGCCTGCTGTTGTTGTCGCGCGCGCCAAAACGTTGACATGGGGCACTGTCAGCACGATCAAAGCGAGCGCCGCGCAGATAAAACCGTTTATCGAGCATCATCTTAGTCTTGGGGCGGCTCAGATGGACATCTTTCTTGATGCGCCTTTACCAGATGGCGATCTTGCACAGCTGTCCTATCCGAACGTCGGTTTGATCCAATGTGATTCAGCCTACTGGACTGCAACGGGCAAGCCATTGATGGAAAAATCAACAACGCCAAGCCTTTAATGCGACACGTGCGTATCGGAACGCGCAAGTGGATTGGCTTGCGCATATTGACGTCGATGAGTTTTTACATAGGCGCGATGACGTCAAACTGACATTGGCAACTGCACCCGACACAATCGATGCGCTGATCATCCCCCCCCCGCAGAAGAAATCGCGCAAACGACCACATCAGACATGCTATTGTTTCGTCGCACTTACTTTGATGCAGGTGTTGAGAAATCGTTGATCGATCAGCTCTACCCTGTTTTTGGAGCCTATCTAAGAGCTGGTTTCATCTCTCATACTGCGGGCAAAACAATCGCACGCACAGGGTTAAACGACGTTCGTTTTGGTGTGCATTTATTGAAGCGCAACGGTGTAGAGATTGAAAATTCAAAACGTATTCAATCGCTTAATCTGCTTCACCGATATGCACCCGATTGGGATAGCTTTGCGGCACATCTAGAGTTTCGCTTGCAAAAAGGCAGCTACCGTGATCGCGGGCAATCAAAGCTGAGCCTCGGAGATATTGTTGATCTTTTGAGCGAAGAACATGGTTCAGATGGCCCGCGGCAGCTATTTGATGAAATTTGCGGATACCATGCTGATGTTTTTCAAAAGCTAAAGCAAAGCGGCATTTTGATCCGCGCAAAACTAGGCGTGGTGTATCATGTCTGAGTTGAAATGGGGCATCGTTAGCACCGTTAAAGCCGCGAAGCAGGACGTCTTAGGGTTTGTTGCCTATCATCTGCAACGCGAGGCCCATCGGCTTTATATTACCTTGATGCGCCAGATGACGCCACATTTGCAGCCCTCAAAGCCCATCCCAAAGTGCGCGTGACGCAAACAGATGGGCCTTATTGGGCGAAAAAGGGCGGACGCCCCCATAAGCACCAGCCTCGCCAAACGTTGAACGCCGCTGACGCATATTCCAAACGTGTCGAATTAGATTGGCTGACCCATATCGATCACGATGAATTTTTGGTTTGGGAAAGCCCGCTTGAAACGCAACTTGCTGCACTTAGCCCCGATTGCCTATGCGCGCGTATGCGCCCTGTAGAGGCTTTGGCCTGGGACGGTGCTGAAACTAAGCCACGCCCATTCAAAGGGTTTAAGCTGCCAATGCCTGAGCGAAGGCGCATCACAGAAACGCTCTACCTGACCTATGGGGCGCATTTGAATGGTGGCTTTCTAAGTCATGTGGCCGGTAAAATGATCTATCGCACTGGCGTTGAAGGCTTGTCCGTTAAAATTCACAACGTGTTCTTAGCGGGCGAGCAAAATCCCGGCCAACAAGAGCTAGATGAAACGCGCTTATGCCACTTTCACGGGGCGACGTGGGACAACTGGTTCAAAAGTTACACATATCGTAAAACCAAAGGAGCCTATCGCGCCGAGCTGAAAGCTCCGTTTGATCAGGGCGCTGGCGGGTTGAGCATGCATGATCTGTTGACCCAAATTGAAACCCACGGCGGTGAAAAAGCGCTACGTGCGTTCTATGATGAAGTCTACACTGCAAGACCGGCGCTTCTTGAAGGCCTTGAGTCGCAGGGCTTATTGCACTGGCACAGCCTGGATCTTGATGCTGCGATTGCTCAACAGTTTCCCAAATAGCGCGCATTGTTCAAAATTAAGAAACAATATGCGATATTCTTGCCCCGCTCCGCGTCTTTCAGATCAATGGACGAGGCGTGATTTGACCAAACCACGCTTTTTCGCTATCCCCTGCGCCAAGGCCCATGGAGTGCAAAGACACTCGATCAATCGGATTTGGTCTAATCAAGATGTACGGGCCAAGTTGTGTCCGTAAGCCACGGATATACATGACAAAGTTTAGTGATTTGAACTTGGACCCTAAGGTCCTAAAAGCCATCGAAGATGCGGGATACGAATCCCCCACCCCTATTCAAGCCGGCGCAATCCCACCTGCGTTGTTAGGCCAAGACGTATTGGGCATCGCCCAGACAGGCACAGGCAAAACAGCCAGCTTTACGTTGCCAATGATTACATTGCTCGGCAAAGGTCGCGCGCGCGCACGCATGCCACGCTCTCTAGTGTTGTGCCCGACACGCGAGCTGGCCGCACAAGTTGCGGAAAACTTCGATACGTACACCAAATATCACAAGAAGCTGAGCAAAGCTTTGTTGATCGGTGGTGTGTCGTTCAAAGAACAAGATCGCTTGATCGACAAAGGCGTCGACGTTTTGATCGCAACACCGGGTCGTTTGTTGGATCACGTCGAGCGCGGCAAACTGTTGCTGACGGGCGTGCAAGTCATGGTTGTCGATGAAGCCGACCGTATGCTTGATATGGGGTTCATCCCAGACATCGAACGCATCTTTGGTCTGACACCATTTACTCGCCAAACACTCTTCTTCTCTGCCACGATGGCACCAGAGATCGAGCGCATCACCAACACCTTCCTCTCCAACCCTGCCCGCGTCGAAGTTGCGCGTCAGGCGACGGCATCTGAGAATATCGAACAGGTCGTGATGATGTTCAAAGGCTCGCGCAAGGATCGTGAGGCAAGTGAGAAGCGTAAAGCTTTACGCTTGCTGATCGATGCTGAGGGTGAGAAATGCACGAACGCGATCATCTTCTGTAATCGTAAGATGGACGTGGACATTGTTGCTAAGTCGTTGAAAAAATACGGCTATGATGCAGCGCCTATTCACGGTGATCTGGATCAAAGCCAGCGCACCAAAACACTCGATGGCTTTCGCGAGGGCGATCTGCGCATTCTTGTGGCCTCTGACGTAGCTGCGCGCGGGCTTGATGTGCCCTCGGTCAGTCACGTGTTCAACTTCGATGTGCCAAGCCACGCAGAAGATTATGTACACCGCATTGGCCGTACTGGCCGCGCGGGTCGCGATGGTAAAGCCATCATGATTTGCGTGCCACGCGATGAAAAGAACTTCGAGGCGATTGAAAAGCTGATCCAAAAGACGGTGACGCGCATAGATAACCCGCTGAAGTCAAAAGAAGAACCAGCCAAAGTTGCGGATGACGCGCAACCCAACGCTGACGAAAAGCCAAAGCGCACGCGTTCTCGTAGCCGCAAGTCTGCGCCCAAAGAAGCCGCGCCAGTTGTTGAAGCGGCCGTTGAAGCAGTTGAGGTCAACGACGCGAAACCTGTGGCAAAGCCTGACGCACCAAAGTCTGATACTCAAAAGCCTGCACCAAAGGAAAATCGCGGTGGTGGCAATCGTGGTGGACGTGGCAATGACAACAAAGTTGTCGGTTTGGGCGATCACCTGCCCGGCTTTATCGCGATGAGCTTTGAAGAGCGCAGCGCAAGCTAAGCCGTTTTGAAAATTACATAAAAGCCCCGCGAACACATCCTGTTTGCAGGGCTTTTCTGTTTTAAGCTGCCGTTGGGCGACGCAGCATTCCTAGACCGCTGGAGATCACACCTGTGATCACTGTGGCAAGTGCAAGCGCCATCGCAAGGGTCAAAGAGATGAACTTCAACACCGCAAAGCTAGAGTAAATGTAGGCAAGGACTTGCGGAATCACTGTGGCAAACTGCATCAAAATGAATGACATCAGGTTTCCTGAGGCATCGAGCAGCCCCCCAGCAACGGCAAACCCCGCAGCGGCCAGACCAAGCTTGCGCGTCAGGCTTCGCGCCTGCCCCATACGCGCCAAGAGCGTGCCGAAACAGATGCCAAAGACGATCACAGACGCAATGAAGGCGAAGTCAAACAATTGCGTTTGCACATAGATTCCAAAGGTCCCACCCTCGCGCATCGCGTCGTAGTACCGAGCGTCTTTGCGCCATCAAAGCCAAGCTGCCCCGTCGCGAAATCAACGGGGTGCTGCGAGGCCGCATAAAGCTTGTCAAGAAAGATGCGCGTTCCTTGAAACGCGCCAAAGCTCGCGAGGTTCGCAGTTGCGTGCATCCAGAGCGGAGCGTTGAAGGCTCGGTTGGTAAGTGTCGTGAACATTGTCTCATTCCCTTCAACATTTGCATTCCATGGAATGTTATTTATATTCCACGGAATATTAAGGCAAATACAAATGTGAGCGCCCCTATGAAACCACCACAACATATTGAAAAATATGCAAAACTTGGAACAGCTTTGAGCATAAGCACACAGTTATTCAGTACACGCATAGCCGCGCGTTTAGATCTATTCGGGCTGACAGAGGCGCAGTTCTCGGTTCTCAACCACCTCGCGCGGCGGATACCAGAGGGGCAAAGCGTGACAGCGATTGCAGCGGCTGTTGAAGTGAAACAGCCCGCAGTCTCAAAGATGGTCAACAAATTCGAAGGAATGGGTTGGGCGCGTTTTGAAGCAATCAAAGGGGATGCGCGCGCAAAGCAGGTGTTCCTAACGAAAGAGGGCGGCGCGCATTTGATGAGCGTGCAGCGCTCTTTACTGCCAGATTATGTACAAATGTTGGACGGATGGAGCGATGAGGACATTGCATCCCTCACCGCTCAGCTTTTTCGTCTTGTGAGCTGGCTCGATCAGAACCGGCTTTAGAATTTAGGAAAGACGGCTCACCACAATCGTGACTTCCGGCTTCTTACCAATCTCCGCATTACAGCTTTGACGCACGCAACGCTTGATCGCTTCTTCCAGCTTCTTGTCGTCCCGCATCGTCTTGCCGCCAGAGCGTCCAATCAACTGGCTCAAGTCTTCTTCAACCACATCCACCAGAGGCGCGCGCGATTTGCCCTGATCCGCAAGGCCCATCAGTTCGCACCATGGATCGCCGAGCATTTCGTCGTTCTCATCCAAGATCAGTGTCACGGTGATATGTCCGTTCAGCGCCATACGCATACGATCCCGCACAACACCATCAAGCGCGCCAACTTGAACCGAGCCATCCAGATAGGTGCGTCCGGTTTCAATGTAATCCGCGACCTTGGGCGCATTCCCTGACAGATCAATCATCAGACCGTTGACTGCGACGATGCCAGCAAGACCCTTTTGTTCCGCAATTTTAACATGCGTGCGCAGATGACGGTGTTCACCATGCATAGGGATCAACATTTGTGGCTTGGTAATTTCGTGCATCTTTTCCAGATCAGGGCGGTTCGCGTGTCCAGATACGTGATACAAGCCAGAGCTGTCATCAATAACATCCACGCCCTTTTCAGAGAGCTGGTTGATGATATAAATCACGCCACGCTCATTGCCCGGAATCGTTTTCGAAGAAAACAGAAACGTATCGCCCTCTTTCAACGTCAAACCTTGGTATTTCCCACGAGCCAACTGCGCAGACGCCGCGCGCCGCTCGCCTTGGGACCCAGTCACCAAAAGCATCACGTTTTCACGCGGTAACTGAGTTGCATCTTCAGGATTGATGCAGGTTGGGAAATCGCTCAGCACGCCGGTCTCAATCGACGCTTCAACCATGCGGCGCATCGCGCGGCCCAAAAGCACGACAGAGCGCCCTGCCCGCACGCCAGCTTCCGCCAGCGTTTTCACCCGCGCAACGTTGGACGCAAATGTCGTCGCAACCACCATACCCGGCTGATCAGAGATCAGTTTTTCGATCTCAGGCCCAACCGTAATTTCGGAGCGACCTTCGTTCAGCGAAAACACATTCGTTGAATCGCAGACCAGTGCTTTGACGCCGCCTTTGGACACATCGCGCCAGAGTTGTTCATCGAATGGCTCCCCCACAAGTGGGGTTTCATCAATCTTGAAATCGCCCGTATGCAAAATACGGCCATCCGGACTGTCGATCACAAGACCGGAGCTTTCGGGAATAGAATGTGAAATCGGCAAGAACCCAACAGAGAATGGCCCTGCTTTCACGGTTTCAGGCCAAGGGGACACGGTTGTGACGGCTTTCGCCTCAACACCGTATTCGTCCAACTTACGACGCGCGATATTCGCTGTGAACGCACGCGTGTAGATCGGCACGCGAAGCTGTTCATAGAAATGCCCAACCGCACCAACGTGATCTTCGTGTGCGTGGGTGATGAAAATCGCCTCAAGATCATTGCGGCGCTCTTTCAGCCATGTGATATCTGGTAGGATCAAATCCACACCAGGGGTGCCGTCCATATCAGGGAAGGTCACACCCAGATCCACAAGGATCAACTTTTCTTTGCCCGGTTTCCCGTAGCCGTAAACATAGGCATTCATGCCTATTTCGCCCGCCCCACCAAGGGGGAGGTAAATCAAACGCTCTGCGCTCATTTCGGTTTATCCGTTCTTCTTATTGTGTTCGTAGATCACGATCAGACCATGCATTGTTAGGTCATCTTCGATCACGTCGAACAGGTTTTGTGCGGTTGCAAACAGCGGGGCAAGACCGCCTGTGCCAACCACTTTCATCGGCTTGCCATATTCATTCTTAATGCGGTTCGTAATGCCTTCGATGAGGCCCGTATAGCCCCAGAAAACACCTGACTGGATGCATGCCACCGTATTTGTGCCAATCACGTGCTCTGGCTGAGAAATATCCACGTGAGGTAGAGCCGCCGCGCCATTGTGCAAGGCTTCAAGCGAGAGGTTCACGCCAGGCGCAATCACACCGCCCACATATGCACCGTCTTCCGCGACCACGTCGAAATTCGTCGCTGTCCCAAAATCAACCACAACGACATTACCGCCATGACGATCAAACGCGGCGGCTGCATTGGCCAAACGATCAGGCCCGACCTGTGTGCCACCATCCACGCGCGGCGCTATGGGCAGATCGCACTCAGGCTTGCCAACCACTAAGGGGCGACAGTTGAAAAAGCGATCCGCAAAGACACGCAAGTTAAACACAACCCGCGGCACGGTGGAGGAGATGATCACATCTTGAATATCAAGGTCGATCTCGTAATGCGCGACAAGCGTGCTGAACCACGTGAAATACGCATCTGCCGTACGTCCATGATGGGTCGAGGTGCGCAGCGTGCACAGCCATTGCTTGCCGTCCCAAATCGAGAAAACCGTATTTGTGTTGCCGCAATCAATCGCCAGAAGCATCGCGTCACTCCGCGCTTAGAAAAATACATCCGCCGCAGCAATCGCCGCGCGGCCTTGTGAGGTCTTTAGAACAAGGTTGCCCTGCTCGTCCACAGTCTCGAACGTTCCGGTGGTTTCACTGTTCATTGTGCGGGCCGTAATCACCTCACCAAGTTTCGCAGCACGCGCAAGCCACGCTTCGCGGATCGGGGCAAAGCCGTAGGTGGTAAACTGCATCTCAAGACGCGCATAGGCGCTGGCGAGCAGGTCAAGAAAATCTTCCGGCCCAATCGAAACGCCTGTTTCTGAGAGCAAGGAGACAGGACGCATCGCGCGCGCTTCAACATCTACAGGTGCAGGTGCATCCGCAAGGTTAACACCGATCCCAATTGCCAAATGCCCAACACCACCACCTGAGCCAATGCTTTCAAGCAAAATGCCTGCAACTTTACCACCATTGAGCAGCACATCATTAGGCCATTTCAGCGCGAGCGCATGCGACTGGACCCCGCTTGCGATAAACGCATCATAAAGCGCAAGAGACGCCACAAAAGAACGCAGGGCGACGACATCAGGTGCTTCGGATGGATGAAGGACCAAGGTGGCGGCAAAGTTTCCTTTCGGAAAACTCCACGCGCGCCCACGACGGCCACGCGACGCTGTCTGGTTCAGGGCCAAAATCCATTCCGGCCCTGCCAAAGATGTCGCAATGCGTGCGGCTTCTGCGTTGGTGCTGTCCACCTCAGCAAGTACCCGCCGACCATAGCCAAGCGGGAAACTGTTTTTAGTTAACAAGCGTTGCCGCCGCTGCCGCTGCTGCGCTCTCAATCCCGAAGAGATTGACCAGACCCAACACCATCACTGCCGCAGAGGCCATCAAGAAGCCCCATAGAACAGGCGACTTGCTCTTGTCCAAGGTCTCATCAGGCTCCTCCCCGAAGTACATGTAAAAGACAATGCGCAGGTAGTAATAAGCACCAATCACCGATGCGATCACACCTGCAATCGCCAGCCATGCAAGACCTGCATCATAGGCGGCGCGCAGCACGTAAAGCTTGCCGAAAAAGCCAACCATTGGTGGAACACCCGCCATAGAGAACAGCAAAATCAACATGGCCAAGGCTTTGCCAGGTTCGCGCTTCGCGTATTGGTTCAACGCACTAATGTCTGTGATCGCTTGGCCGTCTTTTTCCATTGAGAGGATAAAGGCGAATGTACCAATGTTCATCGTTACGTAAATCGCCATGTAAACCAGCATCGCTTGCACGCCCAAAACCGTGCCCGCCGCGAGGCCCATCAGAGCATAGCCCATGTGTGCAATCGACGAAAATGCCATGAGGCGTTTGATGTTTGTTTGACCAATCGCCGCGAACGCGCCCAAGCACATCGAGACGACGGACAAAAGCGCAATGATCTGGCTCCAATCGCTGACAGCACCGCCGAAAGCGTCATGCAAAACACGCGCGAACAACGCCATCGCAGCGATTTTCGGTGCCGTTGCAAAGAAGGCCGTCACAGGTGTCGGCGACCCTTCATAGACGTCAGGTGTCCACATGTGAAACGGCACAGCCGAAACCTTGAACGCCAGACCTGCAACGATAAAGACAAGTCCAAAGAGCAAACCAATTGATGTATGCCCTTCTGTCGCTGTCTGGATAATGCCAGAGAACAAAGTTGTGCCAGCAAAGCCGTATGTCAGGGATGCGCCGTACAGCAGCAAGCCGGAACTGAGCGCGCCCAGCACGAAATACTTCAAGCCCGCCTCTGTTGAACGCGCGCTATCACGGCGCAGCGACGCCACAACATAAAGCGCCAAGGACTGAAGCTCCAAGCCCATATAAAGCGTCATAAGATCGCCCGCAGAGACCATGACCATCATGCCAACAACGCTCAGCGCGACCAGCACAGGGTATTCAAAACGCAACAGACCTTTGCGCTGCATATACTCTTGGCTCATCACCAAAACTGCCGCCGAGGATATCAGAATGGCAACCTTCGCAAAACGCGAGAACGCATCATCAATAAACATGCCGCCAAAGGCTTCGTTTGTGCCCGCGCCGTTCGCGCCGATCCAAAGCGCCAGAGCAATGAAAACCCCTGCTGTGGCCCAAACAAGCGCTGGACCCATCTTATCCTTGCTCGTGTAGACCGCTCCCAGCAGTGCGCCTATCGCGAAGAGCGACAGGATGATTTCCGGCATAATGATGTTCAGGTCAGCCTGTATCATGGTGCAGCGCTTTCTTTAGTTCGAGGCGGCGGTTTGGAGCGCGCTCTCCGCGCTTGCCAATGCCGTTTCATAGTTGGAAACCAGCGCTTCTACCGAAGGGCCGACGATGTCGAGAACGAGCGCGGGATAAACCCCCAAAAGCAGCGTCATCACCACAAGCGGTGCGAAAATCACGCGCTCGCGCGTTGTCATATCT
>JAHEGL010000515.1 GCA_024645145.1 Planktotalea sp. | reverse complement strand
TGAAAGAAAACACACCGCCTGACAATCCGACAGAACGCAGGGCAGCCAAACCCAACTGCGCTGCCTCAGCTTCCGTTTTCACCGAATCCCAGTCAATCTCATACATAGCCTATCTTACCCCAAATTTGGGGGATTATCAGCCCTTCAATGCTCCGATTAGGGTGAAGTATCTTTTCATAACTGTCTGCATGCCACCATGACACGCCCCATTGACCTCTACTATTGGCCCACGCCCAACGGCTGGAAAACCTCCATCGCGCTGGAAGAAATGGATTTGTCCTACAACACACATCTGGTCGATCTGGCAAAGGGTGAGCAGTTTGAACCCGCTTTTGAAAAGCTCTCTCCCAATCGGCGGATGCCTGTGATTGTTGATCCTGATGGTCCAGGCGGCGCGCCGATCTCGGTCTTTGAGAGCGGTGCGATCCTACAATATCTGGCCCGCAAAACAGGTCGCTTTTACGGCGAAACAGAGCGTGACCGCATCGCAGTGGATGAATGGCTGATGTGGCAAATGGGCGGGCTTGGACCGATGGCGGGACAAGTGTTCCACTTCCTCAAATACGCCCCCTCCATGGAGCCACCACAGGCGCACCCCTACGCGCAAGACCGCTATCGCAACGAAGTCACGCGCCTGTTCGGCGTTATGGATCGGCGTCTGGCGACGACCCGCTATCTTGCGGGTGATTTCTATTCCATCGCGGACATGGCCAGCTGGCCGTGGGTATCGCTGTGGCGCGGGATGGAGCAAGATCTGGACGATCATCCCAACCTTGCACGCTGGCTGGCAGATTTGAAAGAACGTCCTGCCCTGCGCCGTGGCCGCGCATTGAATGAGGGTGACCGGATCAAACCGCAAGACGATGTTTCCACGCATAAGGTGCTCTTCGGCCAAAAAGATTGAAGAAAGCAAGGACAGCAGATGCAATTCAAAATCCGAAAAGACGCAGGCATGAAAGCGTGACTATAATCCTCGAAAAAATGCATGCCCGTGTTCTATACACTAGGTGATTGATCCCTCTGTCACGAAAGAGCCTACAATTATGATCTTCTACGATTGCTCAACCGCCCCCAGCCCCCGCCGCGCCCGAATGTTTCTGGTCGAAAAAGGGATTGAAATCGAAACACACGAGATCAACATCGCCAAGGGCGAGCAATTGTCGCCCGAGTTTCTGGCCGTGAACCCGCGCGCCACTGTGCCAGTCCTTATCACGGATAAGGGTAATACCCTGACCGAAAATATCGCCATCGCCGCCTATCTGGAGGCGAAATTCCCAGACACGCCACTGATGGGCGAGACCGCAGACGCACGTGCCTTGGTGCTGATGTGGAATGCCATCTGCGAGGCGCAGGGCGGGATCCCGATTGCCGACGCCTTACGCAATTCCAACCCGCATATGAAAAGCCGCGCCATACCCGGGCCCAGTAACTATGAACAAATCCCGGAGCTTGCTGCGCGCGGTCTGTCGCGGGTGGCAGAGTTCTATGCCCTGCTAGAGGAACGTTTGAGCGAAAGCGCCTATCTCGCGTCCGACAGCTTTAGCATGGCGGACATCACGGGTTTTGTATTTTGCGATTTTGCGCGGGTAATCAGGACGCCGATCCCAGATAGTTGTCCTGCGACTCAAGCATGGTTTGCAGGCATCAAATCCCGTTCCAGCGCCTCTGCCTGATCTTCTCACCTGCTGCCAAGGAGCCGTCATGACCACTGAAATCAGATCCCTCAAGGACATTGAAAAGATCGAGGAAACTCCAATTGAAGAGCGGTTTCGCGGCGAGACAGTCTATGACACCCTCTGTGCAACAGTGGCGGAGCATGGGGAGAAGATCGCCGTAACCCAACTGCTGCCCGATCATCCTCTCGAAACGGGGCATGATGTAACGTTTACGCAGCTTTTGGGCATGGTGAACCAAGCGGCTAACATGCTGCGTGATCTGGGCTTGCAGCCTGATCAGGCCGCAACAGACCTGCTGCCGCTGAGCCTTGAAGGCCTGTTCATGAAGATCGCATCAGAA
>JAHEGL010000511.1 GCA_024645145.1 Planktotalea sp. | reverse complement strand
GCTCCCATCCCGCGTTTAGGCCAAATACTGCGCCCAGTTCAGCCTGTTTTGCATAGGCGGGACGCATCCGCGCAGGACGCCCTGCGGCGCGTTCTTCATTGGGGAAGTGGATTGCAAAACGGTGGGCATAGCTGTCCTCAACCCGCGCTTTGGTAAAGGCTTTGTCGGCCCATGTATCAAAACGTGCAACGTCCCAACCGAACATATCGTATTGCGTTTCGCCTTCGATCATCCACTGCGCGGCCATCAGCCCCATGCCACCAGATTGCGAGAAGCCTGGAATAATGCCGTTGCAGCAGAAGTAATTCTCAAGCTCTGGCACAGGTCCAAACAGCACGTTTGAATCGGGGGACCAAATCATGGGGCCATTGATCACCCGCTTGATCCCCGCTTCTGCCACCGCTGGAACACGCTCAATTGCATTCATCATGTTTTCTTCGATGCGCTCCAGATCGTCAGGAAACAGGTCATGAGCAAAATCCAGTGGCGTGCCGTCTTCCGCCCAAAACTTCATGTCTTTTTCATAGGCACCGACAAGCAGGCCCTGCCCCTCTTGACGCAAATAATACTCGCCATCGCGGTCAGAGACAGAAGGCAAACGGCGCTCTGACGCTTCGATCTCAGCAATTCTTTCGGTGACAAAGTACTGATGCTCCGTTGGTTGCAACGGCAGGGTCAGTCCCGCCATCGCCGCAACTTCGCGCCCCCAAAGTCCTGCCGCATTCACCACCCATTGCGTATGAATGTCGCCTTTTGGCGTCTTCACAATCCACGAGCTATCTGCTTGCGGCTCTGTCGCGGTAACAGGGGTAAAGCGATTGATCTCAGCGCCGCGTTGGCGGGCTCCGACAGCGTAGGCGTTGGTAACGCCTGATGGGTCCACATTGCCGCCATCGGGCTCATACATAACGCATTTGATGCCGTCGTAATTCACCATCGGGTTCAGCTCTTTGGCCTCTTCAATGCTGATCTCGTAGAAATTCATGCCATAGAGCTTGGCCTTGGCCGCTTGCAAACGCAGTTGATGCACCCGCTCTTCGGTCTGAGCGAGATAAAGCGAACCGGGTTGGAACACCCCACAAGACTGGCCAGTCTCTTCTTCCAGAGCATTATAAAGGTTCATAGTGTAGTGCTGAATACGGCTGATGTTGGTGCTGTCGTGCAGACCATGAATGTTTGCAGCTGCATGCCAAGTGGAGCCTGACGTCAGCTCATCGCGCTCCAAAAGAACGACATCGGACCATCCAAGTTTGGTAAGATGATACAGGATCGAGCAGCCGATTACACCGCCCCCGATGACGACTGCCTGTGCTGTGGTGCGCATTGCTTAACTCCAGAAAACTGCAAATCTGACCTAAGACTAGCGCGCCGAATATGCTTCATGTGACTCAAGACGACAAAATATGTCGCAGTGATACAAGTCGTGGCTATTTGGGCGATAACCCTATGCGCGCGGCGCATGAGTTTGCAGCATCACGCGCGCTCATCGAGCCGCGCGCACCAAGCATACCAAGGGCCGCGCTCAATGCGTCGCGCACTTTAGGGATTTCGCCGCCCTCGCGCGCGATCATGTCAAAGCTGCTTTTGAAAAAAGCATCGAGTTTTACTTCTTTGAGCCAAAGCCGATCATTGCACAGCGCATCTTCGGGATCTTGAGGAGTGGTGTCGATCGGAAGCAAGACAGCGCCTAATCGATGGACCACATCGACAGCGGTTTGCGGATCATTTATCCCGCTCGAGAGCGCGCGATTGGCCACTTCGCTCATCACGATCAATCCAAATTCAGGGTCTTGTTCAAAGCTTCGCGCGCTACCAAGCAGGACCATTTCACGCAGCATTTTCTGGCGCATGTCGCTTGGGGCCTTGAGCCCGTCGACACGTAGCAGCAGATCACCCTCATGCACAAAATCACCTGCGCGTACGTGAATAAATATCCGGCCTTCGCAGCTTTCGGCTTCGCTTTGCAAAGCATCAAGAGCAATCATCGTCACATACCCGCTGGCGCTTGCGCGAATATC
>JAHEGL010000013.1 GCA_024645145.1 Planktotalea sp. | reverse complement strand
GCCAAGGTTTTCGTTCAGCAAACAGCCGCCTTTGTAATGAATGTCATCCGCATAGCGATCGACCGTGGAGCAAAGCGTGATGATCGCCTTAAGCGCATTGGGTTGAAGAGCTGCGACTTGCAGCGCGTTAAAACCGCCCCACGAAATACCCATCATCCCGACGGTGCCAGAACACCACGGTTGCGCCGCGAGCCACTTGATCGTCTCCACCGCATCGGCGAGTTCTTGCGGGCTGTATTCGTCCTCCATCAGCCCTTCGCTATCGCCATTACCGCGCATGTCGACGCGGATGCAGGCATAGCCGCGTTTGGCAAAGTAAGGATGGGTCAGACAA
Source organism: Planktotalea sp. (assembly GCA_024645145.1). Lineage (GTDB taxonomy): Bacteria > Pseudomonadota > Alphaproteobacteria > Rhodobacterales > Rhodobacteraceae > Planktotalea. The sequence continues at coordinate 10,002 of JAHEGL010000013.1, read as the reverse complement.
TCGCGCGCGGTCGTGCCGTCGCGTTTGCGGTAAGGGAGGAATTCGAGGATTGCAGGGACGGGGGCGTCTTTTGCGTTGTCCGGCATCCACGTGCGGGCCGAAAGGCGTGTACCGTCAGGCATTGTGATGCCTAGATCCGGATTTTCGGTAATTGTGCGTAGGGTGTTTGATATCATAGCTGCATCGTTGTGTGCCTTGCGGTGGGAGTCAAGTTGTGCGTGCTCACACACGCGCTTGATAAGCTGCTGACGCAGCAGATTGGGGTGCGGCCCCAAACCTCGGAGTTTATTTGGAAAAATGAAGAGGCTTAAAACGACAAAACCCGGCGCTGAGGCCGGGTTTCGATTTTGGTTTTTTCGCGTTGATTAGTGAAGTTTGCTAGAGACTTCGCCAATTGCGTCGTCAATAAGCGATGCTCCATTTTTGGCCGTCATCTGCTTAGCGATCACGTCGTTCGCTGCTGCAATTGCAACGCCAACGGCCGTATCACGGACTTCCTTGATCGCGCCGGCCTCTGCAGAAGCGATTTGATCGTTGGCAGCTGCAAGGCGACGCGCGATGGAGGCTTTGAGATCCTCTTTCGCTTGATCCGCAGCAGCTGCCGCGTCTTTCTTAGCCGCTTCAACGATGCGATCTGCTTGCTCTTGCACTTCTTTTTGCTTGCGCTCGTAAGAGGCGAGCAATTTCTGTGCATCTTCGCGAAGGGCCTTCGCTTCATCCAATTCATCGCGAATGTCAGTTGCACGCTTATCAAGCATGCCACCAAGAAGCGCTGGAATTTTGAAGTAAGCGATGATCGCGAGGAACAGCAAGAAGCCGAGCAAAACAACGAAGTCTGTGTTGCCGAGCGAGAAGAAAGGGCCAGAGGCTGCCAAAGCTGGCTGCGCGGAACCGATCAAGAGGAGAGTAAGTGCTTTGATCCGCATGATACTATCCTTTCATGCGCGCAGCGACAGCGGCGCTCACGTCTTTAGTTGAGGCTTTGCCACCCAGTGCAGAGACGATCTCTGCGGCTGTGTCTTTTGCAACTTCTTCAACGCTGGCGAGAGCGCCTGCACGGATTTCAGCGATTGCTTTTTCCGATTCAGCGGCTTTCGCAGCAATCTCAGCGTCTGCTTTCGCGATCGCTACGTCGAGATCAGCTTGAATATCTGCTTTGGCAGATGCCACGATGTTTTGTGCTTCTGCACGCGCATCTGAGAGGGCCTTATTATATGCTTCTTCTGCTTCGCCTGCTTTGTTTTTCAACATTTCAGCGGCAGCGATATCATTGGTGATCGTCCCGGAACGCTCTGCCAAAACCGCAGCGATGCGCGGGAGCGCGATGCGGGACAGAACAAGAAAGATCACTACAAGAGTGAGAACGAGCCAGAAAATCTGGTTTGGGAACCATTCAAAGCAAAGTTGCGGCATACCAATGGCTGAGCCATCGGAACCTACACATGAGCTGACGGCACCTGTTGTTTCGGTAGCCATATCGTCCTCCGTCGGAACTTTTCTCTACATCGGGCGGCCTGAGATGTCTCCAGCCGCCCGCGCGTAAGGATTAGATCAGTCGGCTTAGACTGCGAACATCAACAGAAGGGACACGAGGAATGCAAAGATGCCCAGTGCTTCTGCGAACGCGATGCCGATGAAGAGTGTAGCTGTCTGACCAGCAGCAGCGGATGGGTTGCGCAATGCGCCAGCCAAGAAGTTGCCTGCAACGTTACCAACACCGATAGCGGCTGCGCCGGAACCAATTGCTGCAAGTCCTGCGCCGATGTGTGCGAGATCGCCTTCCATAGTATTTCTCCTTACGATTGGAAGTTTAGATAGATGCGTAGGGTGCGTGGTTTCACGCACCCACGTTAGTTAGTGAGACGGGTGCAATGCGTCCTTTAGGTAAACGCATGTCAGGATAGTAAAGACATAGGCCTGGATCGCGGACACCAGCACTTCGAGGCCGTAAATCGCGACCACACCAAGGATCGACAAAGGTGCGACCGCTGTCAGTGCTGCGAAGCCCGCAAAAACCTTCAGAACCGTGTGACCCGCCATGACGTTGCCAGCCAAACGAATGGAGTGGCTTACGGGGCGAACAAAATAAGAGATAACCTCGATCAACGCCAAAACAGGGCGAAGGGCGAGTGGCGCGCTGGAGACCCAGAAGAGACCCAAGAAGCCAGCGCCGTTTTTGATGAAGCCGATGGCTGTCACTGTGAAGAACACGCCAAAACCCAAGATTGCCGTTACAGCGATGTGCGAAGTTGGTGAGAACGACATAGGGATCAGCGCGAGAAAGTTAGAGAACAGAATGAAGATAAACAGCGTGAAGATATATGGGAAGTACTTGATACCATCTTTGCCTGTTACGTCCTCAACCATCTTATAGACGAAACCGTACATCATTTCCGCGATGGACTGTGCGCGACCAGGGATAACTGCGCGGCGGGATGTGCCGATCACCAACAAGCCGATGACACAAATCGCAGCCAGCGCGAGCCAGAGCGTCATGTTAGTGACTGTGAACATACCAATCGGGCCATCGCCAAACAAAGGTTTGATGATGAACTGATCCATTGGGTGGAAAACTAGTCCGCCTTTTTCCTCAGCCATGCTTCAGTCCTCTTTGTGCGCGTCCGCCTGTGCGGACAATTGTTGGTCTTGGATCTCTTGTGCGGTGCGCATCATCGTTTTGATACCGGCCGCAAGACCCAACATTATGAACAGCACCATGAAAATCGGCAGTGTACCAAACAGCACATCTAGTCCGTATCCGATGCCAAAACCGATCCCAAGACCGGCTACGAGCTCTGTCACCATGCGCCAGCCCTGTTGGGCTTGGCTGTAGTGCTCCTCTGGCGCGCGCTTTGGGCCTGTCGCCGCTTTCACCTTGGCGATCCGTTCGTCCAATTGCTTGAGACGGTCTTGATTGTCAGGCTCGATCAACGGCTCAAATCCCGTTTAGAGGTTTAGGGGAGTGCTATGCCTGCACTGCTTATGAGTCAAGTGAGTGTCGACTTTTGGTAACGCATTGATAATATTTTATTTTATGTCAAAAGTCTTGACTGCGACAGCTGGGCGCAGGTGCGATTTCTTCCGTTTTCGCGCTTATTGCATATTCAACCATTTGGTTGACGAATATCACCGCTTTGCGTTTATGGCCTTATGAGCCAAACTCTCGACACTGTCTTTGCGGCCCTCGCCGATCCAACCCGCCGCGCGATCCTCACAATGTTGTTAGAGGACGATATGGCCGTGACAGACGTCGCCGACCCTTTCGAGATGTCGCTGGCGGCGGTGTCCAAACACTTGGTCATCCTTAGCAAAGCCGGTCTGATCACCCAAGAGAAACGCGGTCGCGTGAAATGGTGCAAGATCGAACCCAACGCTATGAAAGAGGCGTCCGTGTGGATGCAAAGCTTTGGTAAGTTCGAAGAATTGGACATGGACGCGTTCGAGCGGTTCTTGGAGGCGGAGTTGGAGGGGTGACAACTTTTTTAGATTTGAAGTCTAACTTATTGGCCTATCGCCAATATCTTCGCTGAATCTTAAAAGATATCCATCTGGATCCTGCAATAAAAATTCACGCTGACCATGTTCACTCTGATCAATTCTATACCATGATGTTTCTAAGTTTGCGAAAATTGGAATGCTCTGACTTACAACGCGCTCGTATAGCTGTTCGACATCATTGACTAGAATTTGGAAATTGATGCCGCGCCCGAAAGGCTTTTGTAGTTCGCCTGTACTCCAAAACCCGTTGCTTTGTTCAAGCATGATTTGCGCTTTTCCTAGTGCGATATAAGCAAACCCGTTTTCAGGGCGTCCATGCATAACTTCGAAGCCGAGTTTGTCTGTATAAAATGCTAAACTGGTTTGAAAATCCGAACATGACAGTTCAGGTACAAGAGATGCATAACAGGCAGCGGTCATTTGTGGCTTCTTTCTATGTCGCTAGTCGATGCTGTTTGGTGAAAAAAGGCATCAAGCTGTAAAACGAAGTCCATAGACTTACCCCAATATTTTAGAAACGCTTAAGCATCCAACATTTCTGCTGTGTCATCTGCCTCGACAACTGCTTCCTCATCTTCAAGGGCATCGCTGTTCATCAAAGGCAGCAAAATATCGTCCACGACGGACAACAACGTCAGATCATCAAACCGCGAGACTTGATAGCTGATGAATTCGCGTGAAGCGACCTCGCCGTCTTCATCTGTGCCTGTCCGTGTGATTTCGTAAATGTTGTTCTCGCCCTGATCCCACGCGTCGCTAAAGTCAGGCACGAACCAATCTTTTGTGCTGACCTTCCCGCTTGCGCTGTTCATTTCGAACAAGAACGCGTCGGCACCAGACATTTCATAGGTGACAGTCGCCACGGGATCATCGCCATCAGGATCGGTCGGATCGCTTTCGTCCTCGACTGGATCATCCTCTACGTCTGTTTCATCCGTCGGGGCGTTGTCGTCTAGAATGTTCAGAACGCCTTCAGCGTCGGTGTCGTATCGTATCAGCTCTGATGTCGCAGGGCTGCCATCCGTAGGCGTTGCTATGCGTGTGACATTGTAAATGAAATCTTCATCCTGATCCCAAGCGTCTGTGCGATCCGGAGAGAACCAATCCTTCGTTGTAATCTCGCCTGTGTCCGCATCAATTTCAAAATAGAAGTTGTCGGGATCTTCACCAAGGGTGAAGGTACTTGTCGCCACTGTCTCTGGATCAGTATCTGAAACGATGTAAGTCTCGTCCACATATTGGCGCATCGTCCATGCTACATAGATCGGGAGCAAATTCCCGTCCGTATCAGAAACACCCGGATCAAACTGGGCATAAGCTTGCATCACTTCGAGCGAGAACGCCGCTTCTTCCGCCGTGAGATTTGGCGCAAAGCTGTCTGTCTGGTAATTCACATAATGCGTGACGCTGTAGTCTTCACCGCTGAACTCATCCATCGCTTCGAGCGCGAATTCAGTGGTGTGAATGTGATCCGTGTGCTCACCATCTGCGCCATCCCCTTCGGCGACTTGCAGGCGAAACGCTGAGGGATCATGTGCCTCCATCAGGCCCGCGAGAATGTTGACGATATCGGCGCGTAAATAGGTTGCTTGTTCGTCGACTGTGTCGGCCGACAAACGTGATCCGTCCTCAAGCCGTGCGAGCGTTTCAAAATCAAGTGGATCGTCAATGAACCCACCCCCATCAGGGATGCGCATAAAGTAAAGCCGCACCTCCGGCGCGCTCTCTAAGAACGAGGAGGCGATATTATATTAAACGCCGTTTTGAACTAAGGGCACGACTGCTTAGACCCAGTCGTCTTCCCCCGCCATCAGGGCATAGGCGGCTTTGATCCCTTCTTCACGGGTTTGCCAGTACCAATGGTCTAAACCAGCATCGCCAGCAGTCACGAACACCGTCGTTGCGACATTCCCCTCTGCGATAGAGGTCGCGATGTCCGGATTCATGAAGAGCAAATCGTCATCGGTATGGGCCACGATTGTCATGACGCCGTTTTGAAGCAGGGTGGGCATAACGTGCCTTTATCACTAGTAGACTCAGACGGTGGACCAATATGGATGTTCATTCAATCCTAGGTAGGGTTATTCGCGCCTTAGGTGCGGTGTTTTGATGGGTGTTTGCGAATTGCTCTCGTTTTTAAACCAAAGACTGACGATGCATTCTATTCACCTTAATACCGCTCGGTGTCCGAATGAGGGATTTATCTTAACTACGAGAGACGCCTCGAGCGGTAAGGATCTTTCTTGAAAAGACAAAAAAACATGTTCGCAGATATGATAGACTGCATTTCGATGCTTGGGTTGTGCGTGCAGGTCTGACACATCCGAAAACTCAAATGTGACCAAAGGGCCAGCGAATGACACGTCATAATACTTTCAACTTAAAAGAAACAATGATGGCCGTCGAAACGACAGGCAATGGTGGGTATGGCAAGCTTGAATATCGCGAGGTTCCAACCCCTGTTCCGGAACAAGGCGAAGTTTTGATCCGCGTCTTGGCGGCAGGTGTAAACAATACCGAAATCAATACCAGACTGGGTTGGTATTCCTCAAGTGTTACAACGGATACAAATGCGGCTGCTCAAGAACAGGACGTTGAAGCCGATCAAAAAGGTGACGGCGGATGGAGCGATGCGACCCCGTTTTCTTTGATCCAAGGTACAGATTGTTGCGGGCAAGTCGTTCAGGCCACGGATGATGCTGACGCTGCCCTTATCGGAAAACGCGTACTTGTACGTGCCTGCATGCGGCCCAATGGTTTTGATGACATGCAATGCATCTGGATGGCTTCAGACTTCAACGGGGCCTTCGCGCAATACGTCAAGGTGCCTGCAAGCGAGGTTTTTGTAGTAGACTGTGATTGGTCTGATGCTGAACTAGCGACTATTCCATGCGCCTATGGAACGACTGAAAACATGCTCCATCGGGCAAATGTGAGATCGGGCAATCTTGTGCTGGTAGCGGGCGCATCGGGTGGTGTCGGATCCGCGACTGTTCAACTGACGAAGCGCCGCGGCGCCCGTGTGGCTGCTATCACAAGCGCGAGCAAGGCTGATTCGCTTAGACAACTTGGCGCGGACATCATCCTTGATCGGGGGGCTGACTTGGTGGGTGAGTTGGGCGAAATGGCGGTCGACGTGGTGGTCGATAATGTGGCGGGGGACGGCTTTCCTAATATGCTGAAGGTATTGAAGCGAGGTGGTCGGTTGGTGTCGTCTGGCGCGATTGCTGGCCCGATCGTTAGCCTTGATATGCGAGACATGTATCTCAAAGACATTACATTGATTGGAACTACCGCGTGGGATGCGCCGGTCTTTCCAAATCTTATTTCATATATCGAACGCGGTGAAATCCGTCCTTTGCTTGCGAAGGTCTTTCCGCTTGAGAAAATCGCTGAAGCACAGCGGGAGTTTCTGAAAAAGGCCCATGTTGGCAACTTTGTGTTAATGCCCCCGATGGACTAAAGCGCGCTTGGGTGAAAATATAGAATTCGCCATCGCTGCGCTGCAAGAAGACGCATAGAACAGTCCCAAACGGTCACTTGTGGTGCCTGCCGAGGGGTTATTGCGATTAGACCCTGAGCTAGGTATCGGTAACGCGTTCGCGCAGATCAGCGCATCGACTTGAAAGCCTGTGCCTATGTCTCTGCCACGTATGAAAATTGAGCTCGTTACGCCTGAAATTCCTTGGAACACAGGCGCGATTGGACGGACCTGTGTGGCGCTGAATTTGGAACTTATCCTGATCAAACCACTGGGTTTTTCATTAGATGAAAAATCCGTGCGCCGCGCGGGTACAGACTATTGGAAGCACGTGAACCTGACCCAATATGAGAGTTGGGACGATTTCCTTGAGATCCGCAAACCTGAGCGTGATGCGCTTTATTTCTTTGAAGAACACGGGCAGCAAAGCCTCTACGAGCCGGAATACGATCTAGATGGCTATCTTGTGTTCGGCTGTGAATCTGCCGGTTTGCCACGATCCCTTTTAGACGGGATGGAAGACCGCGTCTTTCATCTGCCAATGCTCAGTGAAAAAGTGCGTTCACTGAACCTAGCTAATGTCGCGACTGCGGTCATCTTTCAGGCGATGAAGCCGCAACTTGGGGGCTAAGCGCGCTTGAGCGTTGTGCTGTGCCAACGCTTTTATGTGCGCAAAGCGGGCAGTCCTACACCAGTGCTTTCAAAACCGCCATCAGACGCAATAATTTGACCCGTGACATATGACGCCTCTTCCGAGCAGAGAAAGGTGATGACTGAGGCTATTTCATCTTCTGATCCGTAGCGATTGAGCGGGATCGCGTCGTGATAGCTGTCGATGATCTCTTGTGTATGTACTGCCATCGCGAGCTTGGTGCGCACAGGGCCGGGGCAGACGCAGTTGGCACGAATTCCATATTCGCCCAGCTCTGCGGCTTGTTGTTTGGTCAGGTGAATTACGGCGGCTTTGGACGTACCATAAGCCACGCGCAAGGTGGATGCGCGCAAACCTGAGATGGAGCCGATGTTCACAATAGCGCCCTTGCTCACCTTAAGCGCATCAGTAGCAGCTTGGGAGAGCAAGAATGTCCCATCCAGATTGATGGACATGATCTTGCGCCACCGCTCGAAATCAGTCTTTTCAATCGGACCAAAGTCCGCGATGCCCGCATTGTTGACCAACGCGTCAAGCTGCCCGAACCCTTCTAGGGTTTTTGAAACCACGCGGGCCACGTCTTGAGTTTGTGAAATATCGTAATCTAGCGTTATCACATTCTCGAGGTTCTTGGCGCTGCGCGCGAGCTCATCACCATCCCAATCGACCATTGCAACGCGCCATCCCTTCGCAAGGAATTGGTGCGTCGTTGCTAATCCAATACCGCGCGCGGCACCTGTGACGAGAGCTACTTTCATTTACGACCTCTTGCATTTTCGTGTTCATAGCGCTGCTGCGCGATTGCTTCATTTGCTTGCGCTTTTACATCGTCGCGCAAGGACCCCTCAACAAAGTTGAGATGCGAAACGACAGCGTCGCGCGCAGCTTGAGGGTCGCGCGCTTGGAGCGCTGTGTTTATCTTGGCGTGCTGCTGTAAAAGCGCATCGCGGGTGGTGCTTTGCTTGAATATCACCTGACGATTGTAAAACACACCTTCGCGCAAGAGCTGATACATCGAACGCATCATATGGAGCATGATCACGTTATGGCTTGCCTCTATGATGGCGAGGTGAAAGTCCGCATCAAGCTGCGCTTCCTCATCCGGTGCATTCTTTTCATGCGCGTTCTGCATTTTATTGAAAATCGTATTGATCACATCAAGATCGGTTTGCGAGCCTAGCTTCGCGGCGCGTTCAGCCGCCAGCCCTTCCATGTCGCGGCGAAACGAAAGGTAGTCGAACACCGCATCGTCATGGCTTGCAAACAGACGGGTCAACGCTGGGGAGAAGGCAGAGCCAAGCACATCAGCGACGAACACACCTGCACCGGCTTTGCTGGTAAGAAGACCATCGTTTTGCAAGCTTGCAATCGCATCACGTAAGGACGGCCGGGAGACGCTTAGGCGATCCGAGAGTTCACGCTCGGACGGCAAGCGTTCGCCGGGGCGCAAAATACCGCGCAGGATGAGGTCTTCGATCTGACTAATAACCGCGGTTGAGAGTTTCTCGGGTTCGACGGGACGAAACGGCATGCAGGGCTTTCTTGCTGATTGGTCAAGTTATATGACCACAATGGTTTAGCAGCAAGCGTTGGTTGGGGGCCAGCCCCCAAACCCCCGAAGTTTATTTGGAAAAATGAAGTTAATCTTGTTTGGGCAAGAAGGCTTCAACCGCTGCTGTTGCAATCACAATCGTGTCGCCGGTATCTGGATTGATCACATTAAGGCCGCCATGTGTGGCCGTCACTGTTGTTGTTCCGCGCGGAAGCTTGGATGTGAGTGCCTTTGTATCGAGTTTATCGGGTTCCTGCACCCCGATCGTAACTTGCACGCGCATGTCTGTGTGCGGGATTGCGCGGGCCGCGAGCATTGGAATGGCAGAGTGGCGAATTGCATCTTCAATCGCGCGGGCGGCGGCTTTGGTATAATCCATTCCGTACTGGTCATTGCCAGTTCCCATTTCGATGATGAAGCGTTGATCATTGCTCATGTTACTGGCTCCAGATCAAGGGACACGTTGATGGCCACCGTCGCGATGACGGTAGGGTTGCCATCGGGGCGGGGGATATCGAGACCGCCTTTGGTCGCGTTGATGCTGATTTGACCGTAGGGGAAGATGTCTTTGAGCGTTTCTGTATCGAGCTGGTCGGGCTGTTGTACGCCCACTTCCACGTCAATGATCATTGCGTCTTTGTCTTTGCCAAACAGCTCTGCGAGGTTGATGGAGTTATGCCACAATGCGTCTTGCAGCGCGCGGCGGGCAGCTTGGGTGTAGTCTTGGCGGCGCAGGGATGCGCCTTGGCCGAATTCTGTGAGGAGGCGGGTTTTGGGCATATCTGTTTCCGTTTTAGGCGTTCGTTCACTATCGTTAGG
>JAHEGL010000497.1 GCA_024645145.1 Planktotalea sp. | reverse complement strand
CAAGCGAGAGCGAAACAGCTGCTGTGCGTTCCGTGTTCATCATCGATCCGGACAAGAAGATCCGTCTGACGATGACCTACCCGATGAGCGTTGGGCGCAATTTCGATGAAATCCTGCGCGTCATTGATGCTTTGCAAACGGGTGACACACATAAGATTGCGACCCCTGCAGATTGGGTTCCGGGACAAGACGTCATATTCCGTCAAGCGTGAACGATGCCGATGCGAAGTCTGCATTCCCCCAGGGTTTTGAGACTATTCGCCCGTATTTGCGCAAGGTCAAACTCTAATCAGACTTACTAAAGCTAGGAAAATAAAATGATGAAACCTACAGTTATAGCGACGCTTATCGCCTTGGTACCAATGGTTGCGTCGGCGCAAGGCACGCCGAGTTCTCACTTCTTGTTGAACTGGGACCTTGATGAAGATGGCGCAGTCACAGTTGTGGAAATTACCGAGCGACGTGAACTTGTCTTTGGCATGTTTGACGAAGATGAGAACGGCGTTCTTGATGCCGAAGAGTACAAATTCTTTGACGAGACCCGTGCTGCGGACATGGAAAACAATGCAGGTGGTGGCCATGGCAAAGGTGGTGGTCGCATGCAGAAAGGTCTGACATTGGCGTTTAATGACACGAATGCTGATGGCGGCGTCTCTATGGAAGAGTTTCTTGCGCAATCAGGCGCATGGCCCGCGTCGGTGGATCGTGATGCAGATGGTGCAATCACATCGGCTGATTTTGGTCCAAAGTCCTAAATTATCAGCGCAGCGCCCCGAAGAACGATTTTGGGGCGCTGGAACCTTTTTCATGGGGCATCACTATGTTCGATAGCTTTACCGCCGAGACACTCGCACGCATGCAATTTGCGTTTACTGTGTCGTTTCACATCATTTTTCCCGCGTTCTCTATTGGTCTTGCCAGCTATCTTGCTGTGTTGAACGGCTTGTGGCTCAAAACGCGTGATGAGACGTATTTGACGCTCTTCACTTATTGGAAAAAGATCTTTGCAGTTGCTTTCGGCATGGGCGTCGTTTCGGGCATCGTGATGTCCTATCAATTCGGCACGAACTGGTCAGTTTTCTCGGATAAAACGGGGCCCATCCTTGGGCCACTTATGGCCTATGAGGTTTTGTCCGCCTTTTTCCTTGAGGCTGGATTTCTTGGCATCATGCTGTTTGGACGCGAGCGTGTCGGTGACAAGTTGCATATGTTTGCGACTGCAATGGTTGCCTTTGGTACGTTAATGTCAGCGACATGGATCTTGTCTGTAAACTCATGGATGCAAACGCCTGCGGGCTACGGCATGAGCGAATTGGGGCAATTTGTTCCCGAAGACTGGTGGCAGATCGTCCTCAATCCATCCTTTCCATATCGTCTGATCCACATGGTATTGGCGGCATATCTCACGACTGCGTTAGTTGTTGGTGGCGTTGGCGGGCTTCATCTGTTGCGCGAACGTCAGGACGTTCATGCGCGTCGCATGTTTTCGATGGCGATGTGGATGTTGGTCGTTGTTGCCCCATTGCAGATTTTTGCGGGTGACATGCACGGGATCAACACGCTTGAGCATCAACTTGCCAAGGTCATGGCGATGGAAGGTCATTATGACAGCCATCCGCATGGTGCGCCTTTAATCTTGTTTGGAATTCCGAATGCGGAAGAAAAGCGCATCGATTACGCGCTCGAAATTCCGTATCTGTCTAGCCTTATCCTCAAGCACCACTGGGACGCCCCTTTAGATGGGCTTGATACGATCCCTGATGATGAAGAACCGCCCGTGGCAATCGTGTTCTGGAGCTTTCGCGTCATGGTGGGATTAGGCTTTGCGATGCTAGGTTTGGGTGCATGGAGCTTGTGGCGACGTCTGCGCGGGCGGCTTTATGAGGATCGCTTGCTACATCGCGCGGCGATTTTAATGGGACCGATGGGGTTTGTTGCGGTTCTTGCGGGTTGGATCACGACTGAAGTTGGCCGACAGCCCCTTACTGTTTACGGGCTGCTGCGCACCTCTGACAGCCTTGCGCC
>JAHEGL010000496.1 GCA_024645145.1 Planktotalea sp. | reverse complement strand
CCGCCAATACACAGCACATCGTCACCGCATACCTGCCGATTAGTCCTGACGCAGATCAACTGAACACTGCGAACACCGCATTTGCTGACGCTGGCATACAACTTCATCGCGTGCGCAGGCCGTATGATACGCTCACTTGGCCCCATGCAAATAAAGGGTTCTTTAAGGTCAAAAAGCAGATTCCGAGAATACTGCATGGCCTTGGGCTAGCGTGCTAAAACGCGATGGCGGGCGGTGTTCATATTGTATGGTTCAAACGCGACCTGCGCATAAGCGATCATGCGCCTTTGCTTGCAGCTATCAAAAGCGGCGCGCCTGTTCTGCCCCTCTATATTGTTGAACCTGAGTATTGGTGCCAACCGACTGCATCGCGCCGTCATTGGCACTATATCCACGACTGTTTGAGCGAGCTGACAATCGCCCTGTCAAAGCTTGGCCAGCCGCTGATCATAAAAGTAGCTGAAACATGCGACGTGCTGCGCGATCTGCATGAAGAACATGGCATCGCGGCGATCCATGCCCACGAAGAATCCGGTGATCTTTGGACGTACCAACGTGATATCGACGTCAGTGCGATCTGTTCACACGAAAACATCGCACTCCATGAGTATCCCAGTAACGGCGTGGTGCGTCGTCTGAAAAGCCGTGATGATTGGTCTCAAACCCGCAATGCGCGTATGAGTGAGCCTACTCTACCCGCACCAAAGGACCCACTCATGCCCTCAACCGCTGTGTCCGATCCACCCCCGCGCAAAGACGACCCTATGTTTGGGAGCAGACCCATAGGCAGTGTCCAAAAGGGTGGTCGAAGTGAAGCGTTAAAAGACCTGCGTAGTTTTCTTGAGGATCGCTCACGCAGCTATCTCGCGCATATCTCGGCACCTGATCGCTCCGAATATCACTGTTCGCGGCTGTCTACGCATTTGGCTTGGGGCAGCTTATCTGTGCGCGAAGTGACACATGCGGTAAGTGCGCGCCGCAAGCAACTCTCGCCTCTGCATAAACCAGCTTTTGCACGAAACCTGAGCGCGTTTAGCTCACGCCTCGCGTGGCGGTGTCACTTTATACAAAAGATCGAAGACCAACCTCAAATCGAAACACATTGCATGCACCCCGCCTTTGAAGGCCTGCGCGAGAGCGAGCACAATGAACACTTCTTTGAAGCTTGGAAGAGCGGACAAACCGGTTATCCCTTCATCGATGCATGTATGCGAAATCTTACCGCGAATGGTTGGATCACTTTTCGAATGCGCGCAATGCTTGTGAGTTTTGCAAGCTACCAGCTTTGGCTCGATTGGCGCGTCACCGCCCCACATCTCGCTCAGCTGTTTACGGATTATGAACCGGGCATTCACTATAGCCAGTTTCAGATGCAATCCGGTGTGACCGGCATTAACACCATGCGCGTCTACAACCCGATTAAACAGTCGATGGAACATGATCCCAAAGGACATTTTATACGCAAATGGGTGCCTGAACTGCGCTCTGTCCCGGATGCCTTCATTCATGAGCCTTGGACATGGGAAAAGACGCTTGTCGATGACAGCGATTTCGAGTTGGGCCGCGACTACCCTGCCCCCATCGTGGATCAAGCAAAGAGCGCACGGCGGGCGAAAGAACGCATAAGCGCATTGCGCCGCGGCGATACCTTTCGTGTGCAAGCAAATGCAGTGTTTCAAAAACTCGGAAGCCGCAAGTCGCCTGAACGCCGTAAGAAGCTTGCGAAAAAGCCCGATCCCAATCAGCTTTCGCTATTCTGATCTCTCCGCGCTAGGCTGGCGTAGAAATAGGAATGCCACATGCCAGCTTGGTCAGAAGAACTCAAAACCTGTCGATCCTGATCGAATGGGCGTCAATTCTGGATCAACCGCAGCAACGTTCCGTCAACATCAATCAGTGCCGCCATCCGCATACCACCTTGATCCGTGGGCGGATGCAATCGCGGGGCACCTTTGTTCTCTTCAGCAATCTTTGCACTGCGGCACACCGCATACACAGCCTCTGATTTTGGCCAAGTTGCTTTGGAG
>JAHEGL010000491.1 GCA_024645145.1 Planktotalea sp. | reverse complement strand
AAAGAAGTCGATCATATCAGCCATAACGTCGCAGACTCTCGTTTTGCAATTGCGCAAGGCTTGCACGCGGTCTGGGGTGACAAGCACTTTGTGCGTCACATCCAGCGGCATAACGGTGATCTTAACGCCAGATTTAAACACTATTTCAGCAGCTTCGGGGTCAACGTAAATGTTGAACTCTGCGGCGGGTGTGATGTTGCCAACTTCAAAATATGCGCCGCCCATCAGCACGATTTCTTGAATCTGTTCAGCAATATCGGGCGCGCGTTGCAGCGCACTTGCGACATTGGTGAGCGGCCCGAGCGGGCAAAGCGTCACGCTCCCGCTGGGTCGCTCTCGCAGGGTTTCAATGATGAAGTCTACGCCATGTTGGTCTTGCAAAGCCATCGTTGGGTCTGGCAAGCTTGGCCCGTCAAGGCCTGTGGAACCATGCACATGCTCTGCGGTGATCAGCTTGCGCGCGATGGGGACGTTGCATCCTGCAAAAACGCGGACATCTGTCTTGCCGGCTAATTCACAGACGATGCGTGTGTTTTTCTGGGTTAAGGGGAGCGGAACATTGCCCGCAACGGCCGTAATTCCCAAAACATTGATCTCGTCACTGCTGCCGAGCGCAAGCAAGATTGCAGCGGCATCGTCCTGTCCGGGGTCTGTGTCGATGATGATGTCTCTTGGGGGCAAAGCGACGCTCCTGTTTGTCTGCGCGTAATCTGTGCCACCCGGCTGGGCTTGTCCATGGGGCAGACACACAAAAGCCCGCGCAGTGGCGGGCCTTTGCTGGTCAAAAGACTGTGCGTTTAGCCGTCGAAATCCACCTCTTCGATCAGCTTCAAAGCGGCAGGGCGGTTTCCGGCAAGGGTCATCAAATTCACCTCATCAGGCGTAAACGACCCCCAGCTTTTCACCAGCGGATCCGCTTCGGTCCCCGGTGCAATCGGGTATTCGAAATTCGCAGAGGCATAGATTTCCTGTGCCATCGGGGACGCAAGGAATTCCATCATTTTGATTGCATTGTCGCGATTGGGTGCTGATTTGATCAAAGCCACGCCGGATACATTCACATGCGTGCCGCCATTTTCGAACGTGGGAAACACGATGCGCACGCTATCGGCCCATTCTTTTTGTTCATCATCTTCGAGCATTTGGCCCAT
The DNA here is from genome assembly GCA_024645145.1 of Planktotalea sp. GTDB lineage: Bacteria > Pseudomonadota > Alphaproteobacteria > Rhodobacterales > Rhodobacteraceae > Planktotalea. Next base: position 878 of record JAHEGL010000491.1, on the reverse strand, counting down.
GTAATAAGTGTTTCCGACTGCAATATCACATTGACCTGACCAAATCGCTTTGACTTGTGCACGGTCATTGCCTTGTGGTTTGCGCGCAAGATTGTCTTTTACGCCTTGTAGAAACGTTTTTGCGCCCTCCATTCCTTGATGCTCGATCACCGCAGATGTCAGCGCAACGTTATACGCGTGTGTGCCCGAACGCGTGCAAATGCGACCTTCCCATTTAGGATCTGCAAGGTCTTCGTAGGTGGTGACTTCGCCATCTGCGACACGTTCTTTGGAGGCATAGATGATCCGTGCGCGCGTCGTCACGCCGAACCAGTGGCCCTCTGGGTCACGCAGGTTTTCAGGGACGTTGCTGTTCATTTTCTCGGACGTCAAAGGCGCGGTAAAGCCGCCGTCAACGATGGACGCAAGGCGCGAAATATCAACTGTAAAAACCAGATCTGCAGGTGAGCGATCACCCTCTGCGGCGAGGCGCTCGACCATGCCTTTGGCAAGAAAAGCAACGTTTACTTTGATGCCGGTTTCGGCGGTGAACGCATCGGTAAGCGGTTTGATAAGCTCAGGCTGACGATAAGAGTAAATGTTCACTTCGTCAGCATATGCGGCTGTTGCAAGGGTGCTTGCAGCAAGAAAGGTCGTAAGTGTGCGGCGCATGATGCGGTCCTTTGTGCATGTTTCTTTCATGCGCTTTTAATCTGACAAAAATAGTCAGGTCAATACCTGAATAAAATTATCAGGTTTATTTTGCCGATGTTTTTTCTGCGATTTTGGCGGCGTCCCACAGCGCGTCCATTTCTTCTAGGGTCGACTGCTCAGGTGTCTTTCCTTGTTCGGCTAAAGCGCGCTCAATGCTTTCAAAGCGCCGTGTGAATTTAGCGTTT
>JAHEGL010000009.1 GCA_024645145.1 Planktotalea sp. | reverse complement strand
TCCAACGTACCAACATGCTGGAACTCGTCGTTGCCAATGAAGGCAACACCGCGGGCAAGGGCGGCAGCTCTGCTACGCAACCGTTGCTTCCCCAAGACCCGACGCTTGAGCCGATCAACCTGCCGCAAACCATGCCAGCAGGCGCGAATATGCCTGCGCATCCAGAGGGCCCAAGCCCGGCTGAGAGACGCGCAGAAGAGATTACGCAAATTCAACGCGACATTGCCAAACGCCGTCGCCGTAAACTTGCCTTGCTGTTTACGCGCTTTGCGTTTTTTGTGTTCCTGCCAACGATCATCGTGGGGTGGTATTACTATTTCATCGCGACACCGATGTATACGACCAAATCCGAATTTCTGATCCTCAAAGCTGAAAGCTCTGGTGGCGGCGCAATGGGCGGGTTTTTGTCAGGCACGCAATTCGCAACGAACCAAGACGCGATTGCTGTGCAGTCCTATCTGACCTCGAAAGACGCCATGTTACGGCTCGATGAAGACGAAGGGTTCATGAGCCACTTTATGGATCCAAACATCGATGTCATTCAGCGCCTTGAAGAAAATCCATCAAACGAGGACGCCTACAAGATTTTCAAAAAGGCGATCGAAATCGGTTATGATCCGACGGAGGGCGTGATCAAGATGGAAGTCATCGCCGCTGATCCGGCAGTCAGCGCGCAATTCTCGCAGGCGTTGATAAGCTATTTCGAAGAACGCGTTGATAACCTCTCGCTGCGCAAGCGGGAAAATCAGGTGGCTGACGCCGATCGAAGCTTCAGAAACGCGGATGCCGAGCGCAGAGCAGCGCAAGAACGGCTTGTGCGATTGCAGCAAGAAGGATCTGTCCTTGACCCTGAAGCCAAAATCGCATCGCTGCGTAGCCAGATCAACAACATCGAAGTCCAAGTGCAGGAAAAAGAGTTAGAACTGGCCGCGCTGCTGGACAACAACCGCCCGAACCGTGCCAAAGTTGAAGGTGCGCAGGGGGACGTGCGACGTTTCAAAGCACTCTTGGCACGGCTAAACGATCAAATGATCAACGCGTCGCAAGGCGAGAACTCATTGGCCGAACTTGCATCGCAAATCCAACTGGCACAAGCAGACGTCGTAACACGCGATATGATGCTCGCCTCTGCATTGGAACAGCTTGAACAAACGCGGCGTGAAGCTGCATCACAGGCGCGCTACCTCACAACCAGTGTGGAGCCGGTGCCAAGCCAAGACCCGACATATCCGCGTAAATTTGAGAACACGATTCTAGCGTTTCTCGTCTTTGCGGGTCTCTACCTCATGATCTCGCTCACTGCGTCGATCCTTCGTGAACAGGTATCTTCCTAATATGAATACTCTTGATATCGCCGGCCTTCGTGTTGGCAACGCGGCCCCTTTGACGATTATCGCTGGGCCGTGCCAGTTGGAAAGCGCAGACCATGCGCAGATGATTGCAGGCTCATTGAAAGCCGCCTGTGATGCTGTCGGCGCGCAGTATATTTTTAAAGCGTCCTACGACAAAGCAAACAGAACATCCGTTTCTGGTGTCCGTGGTCCAGGTATGGAAGATGGTTTGAAGATGCTACAAAGCGTCAAAGACACGATTGGCGTTCCGGTCCTAACGGATGTGCATTGGCCAGAGCAATGCAGCGTTGTTGCAGATGTGGCCGATGTTTTGCAAATCCCTGCCCTGCTATGCCGTCAAACTGATTTGGTGCTGGCGGCTGCTGAAACCGGCGCTGCGATCAATATCAAGAAGGGTCAGTTTTTGGCTCCTTGGGATATGGCGAATATTGTCGCTAAGGTGGAGTCAGTTGGAAATACGCGTATTCTGTTGACCGAACGCGGAACATCGTTTGGTTACAACACGCTTGTAACCGACATGCGCTCGCTGCCGCAGATGGGACAAACAGGCTATCCTGTGGTGATGGATGCAACGCACTCTGTTCAACAACCTGCTGGGCTTGGTGGCTCTACTGGGGGGCAACGCGAATTTGCACCGCTCATGGCGCGCGCAGCTGTCGCAATTGGTGTTGCTGCGATCTTTATCGAAACACATGAAGACCCTGACAAATCGCCAAGCGATGGCCCAAACATGATCTATCTCGATCAGATGCCCGCCCTGCTGGAGGCCTTAATGCGACTCGACAAGGTCGCAAAAGCACACCCGCTCGAAGTTTAATGCCATGATCGCACCCAAAAGGTTTCGCGAATACAGGCAAACGATCTGAGCCAATTTGGCACTGGTGACATTGAATTTACGGCTGCTATAAGCCGCGCAAACGCATTTCAGAAACAGGACACTCAACATGACAATTCAGGTTTTCGGCCATAAGTCACCCGACACAGACAGCACAGGATCACCATTGATCTGGGCTTGGTATCTGAGCGAGATCAAAGGAACACCCGCGGAAGCAAAGCTATTGGGTGAGCCAAACACAGAAGCTGCGTTCATGCTGGAGCGCTGGAACTTGGAAAAGCCTGCGATCATCGCAGACGTTGAAGCGGGTGCACCTTGCGTCGTTGTTGACACGAACAATCCAGCTGAATTGCCCGCGTCTATCAATGATGCCGACGTGCAAGCGATCATTGATCACCACGCGCTTATCGGTGGCCTCACAACTAAAGGTCCGATCGACATCACAATCAAGCCGCTGGCCTGCACAGCCACAATCATGCACGATTTAATGGGCGATGATGTCGCAAAAATGCCTGATGCGTTGAAAGGTGCCGCGTTGACGTGCATCTTGTCCGACACATTGGAATTCCGCAGCCCAACAACAACGCCGCATGACCGCGAAGTTGCTGAAAGCTTGGCAGCATCGCTCGGCATCGACATCCCATCCTATGCGGCAGACATGTTCGCGGCGAAGTCTGATGTGTCGAGCTTTTCCGATGCTGAATTACTGCGCATGGATTCTAAAGAGTATGCTGTCGATGGCACGAAATTCCGTGTTTCTGTTCTTGAGACAACTTCGCCTGCGACTGTATTGGATCGCAAAGCCAGTTTGATGGACACGATGACAACAGTTGCGTCTGAGGATGGTGTTGATCAGGTTCTCTTGTTCGTTGTGGATATTCTAAACGAGCAAAGCACGCTTTTGGTACCCAATGATCTGGTGAAGAACGTTGCTGCTAAATCCTTTGGTGCAGACGCGGACAGCGACACTGTTGTTCTTGAGGGTGTTGTGAGCCGCAAAAAGCAAATCATTCCGAACCTAAAAGTTTGACCTGAACGGGTCTCAATCAGCAAAAACAAAGGGGTGCCGTTTCAGCGGCACCTCGTGTAGCAAGGCGGTGTAATTGCATTGAGGCCTGCTATGACCCGTATCGTTTCCACCCTTGCCGAAATTTCTCACCAATATGATGCGCTGTTCGTAGACCTTTGGGGCTGCGTGCACGACGGCATCAAAGCGATGCCCGACGCGGTTGCTGCGCTGCAAACCTACCGCAAAAGTGGCGGAAAAGTTGTGTTGGTTACCAACGCGCCACGTCCGCGTGCGGGTGTGAAAAAGCAGCTCGTTCATTTTGGCGTACCTGAGGATGCTTGGGACACGATTGCGACCTCCGGCGATTCGGCGCGCTCTGCGATGTTTCGTGGTGCTGTCGGTGAAAAGGTGTTTTTCATCGGTGAAGGCCGCGATCAAAGCTTTTTCAAGCCGCTCGACCTCGTCGAGGATCCTGTAAACATCACACAAGTTCCGCTGGATGAAGCTGAAGGTATTGTATGCCTTGGTCCATTTAATCCTATGGCTGATCCATCTGTCATGCGCCCAGAATTTCTGCTCGCCAAACAAAAGGGGCTTAAACTGCTCTGCGCGAACCCTGATCTGGTCGTAGATCGCGGTGAGACGCGTGAATGGTGCGCCGGTGCCTTGGCGGCGCTCTACACGGAAATGGGTGGAGAGAGCTTATATTTCGGCAAACCCCACCCGCCAATTTATGATCTGGCGCGCCGTCGTCTTAGTGCGCTTGGTAAACCCATCGCGGATGACAGGATTTTGGCGATTGGTGATGGCGTTCTGACGGACGTCGCTGGCGCAATGGGCGAGGATATTGATTCTTTATTCATCACGGGCGGTTTGGCGCGTGATGAGACTAAAACAGTCAATGATCCTGACCCAGAAGCGCTTGAAAGCCACCTTACAAAGGAACAATCGGCTCCAACATTCTCAATTGGGTACCTGAGGTAGTCGTTTTCGCTTGCCAAACGCTACATTCGCAAATTAATAAAGTTTCGAGAACTCCCATCAGGGCGATCTTTTATTACTCTGCGAACCTCTGGAGGCCCTCATGTTGGATAATATGCCACGCGGCACGATTTGTATCGAAGACATCGAAATGGGGATGGTGCGCCATCTGCGCAAAGTCGTAACAGACCGCGATATTGAGCTGTTTGCCGAAGTGTCTACAGACCGCAATCCTGTACACCTTGATGATGACTACGCAAATGACACGATCTTTGAGGGCCGCATTGCCCATGGCATGCTGACTGCGGGTCTTATTTCAGCAGTAATTGGTGAACAATTGCCCGGCCATGGCACGGTTTACATGGGTCAGAGCCTGAAATTCCTAGCACCTGTCCGCCCGGGCGATATGGTGCATGCAGAAGTCAAAGTCATCGACATTGAGCATGCAAAGCGTCGCGTGAAGCTTGATTGCCGCTGCATGGTTGACGGCAAAAAAGTCTTGATCGGTGAAGCAACGGTTCTGGCACCAAGCCGCAAGTTCGACTGATCCGCATCACGACTTGCAACAGCCCAAAAGGCGGGCTAGGCCAAGTTCTATGCGTATTATCCGTGACTATACATTCGTAAATCCTGAAGATCGCGGAGCAAGCGCCGCGATTGGCAATTTTGATGGTGTTCATCTTGGTCACCGCGCGGTGATTGATATCGCGCGCGAGGCGGGTGATGCGATCAACGCACCTTGTGGCGTGTTGACGTTTGATCCGCATCCACGCGAATTTTTTGCCCCGCATTCTGACCCGTTCCGCCTGATGAGCTCCTCTGCGAAAGCAACAGAGCTTGCAAAAATCGGTGTTGAGCGACTGTATCAGTTGAACTTCAACGCAGCGCTAGCCGCTTTGACACCAGAAGAGTTCGCAACACGCGTCATCCATGAAGGACTTGGCCTTAAGCATGTTGTCGTGGGCGCGGATTTTTGCTTTGGCAAAGGGCGTGCCGGCAAAGCAGAAGATTTGCAAAAGTTTGGCGCACAGCTCGGCTTTGAGGTCACCATTGCAGAGCTGATCGAGGGCACACAGGGTCAGGTGTCATCGACACGGATCCGAAAAGCGCTTTCGGATGGCGCGACGCGCAACGCCGCGGATATGCTCGGCCATTGGCACCAGATTGAAGGCATGGTGATTGGTGGTGAACAACGCGGCCGCGAGCTTGGATACCCAACTGCGAACATGTCGATTGATGGCCTTCATCCACCGCGCTTTGGCGTCTACGCTGTGCTTGTGGACATCCAAGACGGACCGCATGCAGGAACATATCATGGCGTCGCATCCATGGGGGTGCGCCCGATGTTTGGCGAAAACCGCCCCAATCTTGAAACCTTCATTTTCGATTTCACTGGCGACCTTTACGGCGCAACGCTTTCGATCGCTCTGGTCGAGTATTTACGCGGTGAGGAAAAGTTTGACGGCTTAGACGCCTTGATCACTCAGATGGATGCAGACAGCGCAAAAGCACGCGCAATTCTGGCGGCTCTATGAGCGACGATCCAATTGAACGCAGTGGACTTGGCAAAGAATTCTGGCGGCGCAAATCCATGGTGCAAATGTCTCAAAAAGAATGGGAAGCGCTTTGTGATGGCTGCGGGAAATGTTGTCTGAACAAGCTTGAAGACGAAGACAGCGGCGAAGTCGCGTTGACGCGCGTGGCTTGCCGTTTGCTCGATGACAGCACCTGTCATTGTGCACAATATGATATTCGTCACCAGTTCGTGCCTGAGTGCATCGTAATGACCCCGAGCAATATCAAAGAACACATGTATTGGCTGCCGCAGACTTGTGGATATCGTTTGGTCTATGAGGGCCGTGATCTAGAGCCTTGGCATCCTTTGAAGTCAGGAACAGCGCAAACTGTGCATGATGCAAACGTATCTGTGCAAGGCTTGACCATCCCCGAATTCGAAGTTCACGAAGACGATTGGGAAGACCATATAATCGAGGAGCCACTCTGATGTTTTTCGCCTCTGACAATGCAGGTCCTGTGCACCCGGAAGTTCTAACTGCACTGAGCCGCGCTAACGAGGGCTACGCGATGCCCTATGGTGCCGACGACGCGATGATGCGCGTGCGTGCGCAAGTCCGAGAGATTTTCGAAGCTCCCGATGCAATGGTGCATTTAGTGTCGACCGGCACAGCAGCGAATTCCTTGGCGCTCGCATGTATGTGCCAACCTTATGAGACAGTTTTTTGTTCCGCCGTTGCGCATATTCATGAGGATGAGTGCAGCGCGCCAGAGTTCTATTCAGGTGGCGCGAAACTGACCATCGTGCCGTGCGCCGTGGACAAGATGACACCAGATGATTTGCGCGCCAGCATTGCCGCAGAAGGCACACGCGGCGTGCATGGGCCCCAGCGCGGGGCCGTGTCGATTACGCAGGTTTGCGAGAAAGGGTCAGTTCACTCACTTGAAGAACTCAAAGCCTTGATCGCTGTCGCCCAAGAATTTGATCTGCCCGTTCATTTGGATGGCGCAAGATTTGCCAATGCCGTCGCAACGCTCGGATGTAGCGCCGCGGAAATGTCGTGTAAGCTTGGCGTGGATGCCGTTAGCTTTGGCGGCACTAAGAACGGATTGATGGGTGTTGAGGCCGTCATATTCTTTGATCCACAAAAGACCTGGGAATTCGAGCTGCGCCGCAAGCGCGGAGCGCATTTATTCTCTAAAACGCGCTATCTTGCAGCACAGATGGAAGCCTATCTTACAGATGGTTTGTGGCTTTCTTCTGCGCAGCGCGCGAACAGCAACATGGCGCGTCTTTCCAACGGGTTGCGCAAGATTGATGGAGTTTCTTTCCTTGCGGAGCCAGACGCCAACATGGTCTTTGCGATGATGCCACGCGCTGTCCACAAACGACTTCATGAGGGCGGCGCAGTTTATTACCTGATGCAAGGTGAGCTTGAGGGTGATGATCCGAGCGAACCGCTTTTGTGTCGGCTTGTATGTGATTGGTCGATCTCAGACGCTCAGATTGATCAATTCATTGGATTGGCGACTGGCTGATCATCTGCAAGATTTCACGCGCGACAGCTTCCGGGTGCTTCAATGGCACCATATGACCACCATCAGCAATACATGCGCGAATAGAGTTAGGGATGCGTCGTGCGAGACCTTCGCAAACGAGATTCATCGCCTCGCCCTTTTCGCAGCCATCTAAAATCAAGGTTGGCGCTTTGATCTGCTCAAAAGCACCAGAACCAATGAAGTTATAGTGGTCCTCATTGACGCCACGCGCACCTGCCCCGATCAAATGAATACGATCTACAATGGCTTGTCGCGTATCTTTGCCCAAACTGTCCCAAGGACGCCCATCGCCATAGTTCTGCGTGAACATTTGCGCGGCGCTTTCAAATTTTTCGTCCTGAAGTGCTTGATAAAACCCGCTCATCTGTTGCTTCAAGGTTGCTGCGATGTCGGGATGATCAGCTTTTGCGATCGCCATCATCACAGGCGCGATCACCGTAAGCGTGCGCACCATCTCAGGCCGTTCTATTGCAAGTCTCAGTGCGACCGTTGCGCCAAAACTATGTCCGATCACATCCATCGGCTCAGTCAATAGATCCAGCGCCATTTCAGTTGCGCGATCCTGAAGATCCCCGTCCCCGTCCCAATCAGCCGCGCGTCCGTGACCAGGTTGGTCAAAGCTCACAAGGCTGAGCGCACCACCAAGTGCCGCACCCAACTGCGTGTAAACGCCGCCATGCGCGAGCGCGCAATGGAGCAGCAAACCTTTGCGCGGGCCATTGCCATAACTCGTTAGATTGCTCGAATGACCGGCCAGAACGCGGTTAACCATTGGTTAGAGATGGCCTGAGAGATACGCATCCAAATCATCGAGACGATCCTGACCCCAAAATTGCTGACCATCATCCGTGATGTAGAAAGGTGCCCCAAAGGCACCAGCGTTGATCGCTTCTTCAAGGTTAGCGGCATATGTGTCTGCGGATGCCATCATATCGCTATCGGCCAGCGCGGGATCAAACCCTGCTTCAGTCAAACACGCTCTCACCACATGGTCCTGCGAGACGTCCTTGTCCTCTGCCCAGATCGAGCGTCCAATGACATGGATAAACTTGCCCATGTCCCCACTGCCATCCCGCGACGCTGCAATAATCGCGTAGCATGATGGTGCGGCATTCATGGGCCAGAAGGCAGGTTTCATATTCAAAGGCAGGCCTGCCTTTTTCGCCTGACGCGGCAATTCTTGTGCGCGATAAGACATGCGGTTGGGGTGACGGTCCTTGGGAAGCTGACCACCTGTGCGCAAAAACAAGGCTGGCAAATCAAGCGGTTTATAGTTCACCGTTTTTCCATGTTTTGCTGCGATCTCTTCAAGGCGCGTGCCCGCAAGATAAGCGTAAGGGGAAAGCGTAGAAAAATAGTAATTAATATGAGCCATTTGGTCTCTCCTATAGGATGACGCGCGCTGCGTGCTTTGCTGCACGGTAGCCTCGTGCTAAGCGGTGTCAACCTCGCGATTCTCACACTCCCACAATGGCTGCTAAGGACACTGCTCATGCCCAATCTCACCGATCCCAAGCTTATCTCAGGCAATGCTAACAAACCATTGGCAAGCGCGATTGCGCGGCGCATGTCGATGCATCGCGGAATGAGCGTTGATTTGGTCGATGCGCGCGTCGAGCGGTTTAACGACGGTGAGATTTTTGTCGAGATGTATGACAACGTACGTGGCGAGGATGTGTTTATCATTCAGCCCACATCCAACCCAGCGAACGACAATCTGATGGAACTGTTGATCATGTCAGATGCTTTGCGCCGCTCCTCCGCGCAACGCATCACGGCTGTGATCCCTTACTTTGGCTACGCGCGCCAAGACCGCCGCACCAAAGCGCGCACGCCCATTACTGCTAAATTGGTCGCCAACATGCTTGTTGAAGCAGGTGTCGAACGGATCCTCACGATGGATCTGCACGCAGCTCAAATTCAGGGTTTCTTTGATATTCCGGTGGACAACCTTTATGCTTCCCCGATCTTTGCGCTCGACATCAAGAGCCACTTTAAAGATCAGATGGAAGACGTGATGATCGTCTCGCCTGACGTTGGTGGTGTAGCGCGTGCGCGAGAATTGGCAAAACGCATCGACGCACCTTTGTCCATCGTGGACAAGCGTCGTGAAAAGCCGGGTGAAATTGCGGAAATGACGATCATCGGTAACGTTGAAGGCAAGACCTGCATCATTGTAGACGACATTTGTGATACCGCTGGCACCCTGTGTAAGGCCGCAGAAGTGTTGCTCGAGAACGGTGCCAAAGAAGTACACTCCTACATCACTCACGGCGTTCTCAGCGGCCCTGCGGTTGAGCGGGTTACAAAGTCTGTGATGAAGTCGTTGGTTATTACCGACACGATCGAAGCAACAGGACCTGTTGAGGCGGCGCCAAACATCCGCATCGTGCCAACTGCGCCAATGTTTGCTCAGGCAACGCTCAACATCTGGAACGGCACTTCGGTTTCGTCTTTGTTTGACAATGAGACCTTGGGACCAATCTACGAAGGGCTGTACACCGTTTAGGGTACATCCCACTCTTCGTCGTCGCGCAAGCCACCCATCGCGATCCAAGACAGACGCACGCGAGCCACGCGTGTGTCGCCCCAGGTGCGGAAGATAAGATCGAAGCCTGTGGTCGAAATATTCTTTGCCAAAACATCTGAGCGCACGTTGGTTTCTTTGTCCAAATCCATGAGTGACATCGAAACATGCACAGATGGTGGCGCTTCAAACGGTTCTGAAAACACTATCGTTTTCTTACGCTGTCGCGTCCCGTTTCCCGATCACATTTTGCCATCGTTCTCGTAGTCAGAGAACATGATGTGTTCTCCTTGGTCGATTCCAAACAGATGGCTGCGAATGCGTTTCATAGGGCTTTCAAATCAGTAGGTTCATTGCGTGACCGATCGCTAGCATCGAATGCTGCCACAAATTTGGCAAGCCACAAATGATCCGGCATTAATAAAGCCCTTCCAACGAAATCGGGAGGGCTCGTATTCTGTATCGAGCGCTAAATTAGTTAACACTTATTCCAAGGGCATCACCCAAAGCAACTGTATCCGCGAGCGTTTTAGCAATATCGTCTGCTGCTTCGCTATTGGCATCTTGTGCTTTTGCAAATGCATCTGTCGCCGCATCAACCATA
>JAHEGL010000487.1 GCA_024645145.1 Planktotalea sp. | reverse complement strand
TTGAAAATAACGTGACGAGACGACCGACGTCGTTAAGCGGCTCAACCCGGCGGTAGAGCGGTTCCGCGCGCGCATGGCGCAAGTGATTGCCTTTGTTCCCTTGGCGTCGGTCGCGCTGCTCGCGTTTATTATGATTGTTTTGATTGGCTTTTTCATCGCTCGTATGCGCCAGCCATGGAACAGGCTCGCGCCTAACGCCTTTATCGCTGATATTTATCGTCAAATCTTACGCCTTGGTTTTATGGTTTGTGGTCTGGTTGTGGCGCTTGATATCATGGGGGCGACAGCACTTTTGTCCACAATACTGGGTGCTGCCGGTATCATCGGTCTAGCCATCGGTTTTGCGGTCAAAGACACAGTAGAGAACTTCATCGCCTCCATCATGCTCTCCATCCGTCAACCGTTTCGCTCTAATGACACAATCGAAATCGGTGGCGACACAGGCAAAGTCATTCGTCTGACCTCGCGCGCGACGATCTTGCTGAGCTTTGATGGCAACCACATTCGCATTCCCAATGCGACCGTCTTCAAAAGCCGCATCGTAAACTTTTCGCGCAATGATGAGCGCCGCTTCAAATTCTCGCTGGGCCTTGCACCGGAGACTGATTTTGTCGATGCGCAGCGGATCGCTTTGGAAAAGCTGCAAGAGCTGCCATTCGTTCTGGGAACACCTGCGCCTGCGGTTTGGATCGATGAGATTGGCGACAGCACAATTTCGATCACCTGCACGGGTTGGATTGAACAACATAAATCCTCGTTGGTTGCTGCGCGTGGTGAATCGATTCGCCTCGTGAAGCTCGCGTTGGAAAAAGCGGATGTGCAAATGCCCGAACCGACCTACCGCGTTCTTTCTCCATCTCTGGCCAAGCTGGCCTCTGCAGAAGAAAGTGTGACGGACGGCATGTATAAAGAGCTCGCGCGAGACGCGGATATTCGTGAGGAAAGCCAAGTGTCTATGGATGTTGATGCCGTCACAGACGCGGCGCTCGAGCAAATTGTCGACGCAGAGCGCAAAGAGACGGAAGACGGTGATTTGCTGCGTCGCGAAGCACCTGAAGAATAAGTGCATTTTTTGTAAATAGGCACTTGATCGTCGCGCGCGCGCGGCTTAGATAGCGACGCACGTTGGGATGTAGCCAAGTGGTAAGGCAACTGTTTTTGGTACAGTGTACCGTAGGTTCGAATCCTACCATCCCAGCCAGTACCTTCTCTCGAAATAACAGATACGAGTATGACGCGAGATAGTGCCGCCTTATCCGTAGGTTACGCCGTTGGGATTGAAATGCAGAGGGGAGAGTGGCTCTGAATGGGGCGCAGATATGCCATCAGTCTGAGGTGGCCATTTCCGGGCGCTGTCAGAAGGATTTGTGTTGAGCAGTGTAGGGTGGTTTTGTAACGTCCATCCATGGCAAGACGTGACCCGTTCAAGTACTTTCACAGCAGCCCAGAAATCATCCGCCTCGCGGTGATGCTGTATGTTCGATTTCCACTTTCGCTTCGGGATGTCAAAGACCTGCTGCACGAGCGCGGGATCGACATCAGCCACGAAACCGTGCGTTTCTGGTGGAATAGATTCGGCCCGATATTCGCTTCCGAGATCCGGCGAAAACGGGTTCAGAAACTCCGCGCTCATTCGAACTGGCAATGGCATCTGGACGAGGTTTTTGTGAAGATAAACGGTGAAACCCACTATTTGTGGCGGGCCGTTGATCATGAAGGTGAGGTGTTGGAAAGCTATGTCACAAAGCGCCGTGATCGAAAGGCAGCCTTGAAATTCCTCAGAAAAACAATGAAGCGCTTTGGTCAAGCACATGTAATCGTGACCGATAGACTACGCTCTTACGGTGCCGCGATGAAGGTCATCGGCAATGCTGACAAACAAGAAACTGGGCGCTGGTTGAACAATCGGGCCGAGAACTCACACTTGCCATTTCGACGAAGGGAGCGAGTCATGCTTCGTTTCCGGAGCATGCGAATTTTGCAGAAATTCGTTGCCGTTCATTCGTCCGTACACAATCATTTCAATCAGGAG
>JAHEGL010000485.1 GCA_024645145.1 Planktotalea sp. | reverse complement strand
CTTCGCGTTTCATTGTTTCTCCTTAACCTGCCAAATATCCACCATCGACTGGCAAAAGCGCTCCGGTCACATAACTTGATGCATCAGACGCCAAGAATAGAACTGGGCCAACCAACTCTTCTGGTTTTCCTGGGCGTCGAAGTGGGGTGTGAGACATGAATTTATTTAATTGTTCAGGATTTTCACGGGTTGCGACGGTCATCGGCGTTTCAATTACGCCAGGGGCGATCGCATTTACTCTTACACCATGTGGCGCCAGATCATGGGCTAGAGCTTTGGTCATTTGCAGGACCGCACCTTTGGAAGCAGCGTAAGCTACGAGCCCGGGGTTTGCTGCGACAGACATAATGGAACCCAAGTTCACAATACGGCCCTTTTTTTCGATCAACTGAGGAAGGAAAGCGCGGATTACGTTCATCTGACCATCGACGTTCACGGACATAACAGCATCCCAATCTTGATCGAATGTTTCGCCATCAGTTGGTGTGCGCCTGATTATTCCCGCATTATTCACAAGTATGCTCGCGCTCGTGCCAAAGCTATCCAGAGAAAGCTTGGCGAGGTGCGCGCAAGAAACTCTATTGGTAATGTTTAATTTCGCAGCAAGAGCCTTGCCGCCTAAGGCAACGATCTGTTGAGCGACTTTTTCGACTTCGTCCGCTTGGATGTCGCAGACAACAACCCGGGCACCTGCTTCGGCAAGTCCTAGCGCGATGGCTTTTCCGTTGCCTTGTGCGGCCCCTGTTACCACAGCAACGCTTCCTTTTATTCCCTGCATTGTAACCCCTTTTCGCATGCTTCAGATGGTGCAATAGGTAAAATATTTAGTTTGTTACTAACGAACTAATTTGATTATAGCTAAATTATTTGTCAAGTTAATAAATATAAATTATTGTCCGAAATTAGAGCATTATTGATCCTAAGATTCAAAAATTTCGCAATAATATATGTGAGAAATATCAAAATCTTTGGTGATGAAAAAATATTATATTGACAAATTTATTTGGTAAAAGAGAATTGTGGAAAAAGATGTGTGTTAGCTTCAACGGGCGTCGAACAGGAGGAAGATGAATGTCGAAAACCAATTTGCTGTTGGAAATGCACGGCGTTGCCAAGCATTTCCCCGGCGTTCGTGCATTGCATGGCATCAACTTGGATGTACGATCTGGTGAAGTACATGGTTTGGTTGGCGAAAACGGCGCCGGTAAATCCACATTGATGGGAGTTGCCTCTGGTGCGTTGGTTGCAACAGAAGGTGTCGTACGTATCTCTGGCCAAGAAATGTCGGGCGATCCTGAAAAAGCGCGTGACTTGGGTTTAGCAATCGTTCGACAAGAACCTGCTTTGATGCCTGACCTCTCGGTTGCCGAAAACTTGTATCTTGGTCTTCCCGCATCTCGGCGGCCGTCATTAATCGGTCTTAATGAATGGGCAAAAGGCTTGCTTCAACATTGGAGCGATGATGTCGCTATTGATCCTCACGATCACGTTGCAACGTTGAATCCTGAGCAGCGGTTCATCGTGGAAATCGTAAAGGCTCTTGAATGTAAACCCAAAGTTTTGGTGCTGGATGAACCAACAGAACATTTGACCTCTGAAGACGTACAGCGGCTCTTTCATCGCGTAAGAGAAGTCGTGAAATCCGGATCAGCGGTCATTTATATTTCGCACCGCATTCGCGAAGTTCAGGAAATTTCTGATCGCCTCACTGTTTTACGCGATGGTGAAGGTCAGGGGACCTTTGACGCACGTAGCATGAATGAGGACGAAATTGTTTCTTTGATTGTTGGCGGAAGCTTGGATCAAACCTTCCCTGAAAAAGCGAACCTTTACGGTAAAAAAGTAGTCTTGGCCACAAGTGATTTTTCTGGTCCGGGGTTCAGCAACGTATCTTTACAAGTGCGAGAAGGTGAAATTTTAGGCCTCGCCGGTATTGATGCCAACGGCCAGCGCGAATTCATGCGCGCCCTAGCAGGTATTTATCGCGGCCACGGCGATGTTGGATTTTTGGGTTCTATGGTTCAGATAAAATCC
>JAHEGL010000483.1 GCA_024645145.1 Planktotalea sp. | reverse complement strand
TCACTGTCTAACTTCGCGCCATTTGCGTCAACTGTTGACCTGATCAATATGCCGTATCTTTGTGGATCCAACCAGCGTTTCACTAACCTAGTAAACTCTGATTTTTGGAACACAAACGTTACACCAAAAATTGAGAAAAACGGTTTTAAGCCATTGTTCTACGTCAATATTGACCCGCGTGTTGTTGCTGTCCGGAAGGGTGGCGCAGGAGCTGTCTTAACGCCCGGCGACCTGGATGGCGTAAAGTTCCGTGTGCCAGGCTCCGCTATGCTGCAGCAGTACTACCGTATGGTTGGTGCTAACCCGACCCCGGTAGCATGGGGTGAAACACCTTCAGCGATCCAGCAGGGTGTAGCGGATGCGCTTGATCCGTCAGTTGGTGCGTTGTTCGTGTTCGGCTTCAAGGACATGCTATCCCATGTGACTTTCACGCAGGCGGTACCAGACTCGCAGGTGTATTCGTGCAACCTCGAATGGTTCAACTCTATGCCTGCCGACATTCAAGAAGGCATCATGTGGGCTTCCGAGATGACTGGCCACCAGAACCTTGCAAAGGTGCCATCGGCACGCGCGCATGCCATGGCCGAGCTGGCCAAGGCTGGCGTTGAATTCCACAGCCTTAGCGATGATCAGTTAGCTGAGTGGAAAGATGCGGGCGGTTATCAGCGTTCTGAGTGGGACGAGTTCAAAGTCAAACTCGCCGGTTCCATGGATGCTTTTGCGCAGATGGAAGAAGCTGCCTCGACCCAGGGCAAATATTACGTACACGACGCGTAATTAGAACGTGTCGGGCGCTTACGTAGCGTCCGGCACACTTTCTCTCCGACATGTAAAACGGTTGGCGCAACGGATGTGCGTTTTTTTTGCATGGCAACCGATTGGACGGATTATGGAATTCCTGTGCCGACTTGATAAAAACGCGGAACGCTGGCTGCTTTTGATATTTTACGTCATACTGGTCATTACAATGGCGGTCGAAGTCTTGCGCCGTGAGATTTTCGCATATTCGTCCATCTGGGGCGAAGAAATCGTACGTTACTCCTTCATTTATCTGGCTTGGATTGGAGCCTCCGCCGCCGTCAAAGAACGTGCGCACATTCGCATTGACGTGGTTATGCATTACCTGGGTCAACGACCCAAGGCGCTAGTTTATATGTTCGGCGATGTTGTAATGCTGATTGTGGCGGTGATCGCACTTTATTGGTCGTTTGAATCTGTCCATGTGTCTTGGAAATTTGGCTCTGTCACGGACGGTTTACGGCTTTCCAAAGTCTGGTTTCTTATGGCTGTCCCTACAGGGTTTGGCCTGATGATTTGGCGCTTGCTGCAGTCGCTTCGCTGCGATTTCATTTCCCTCAAGACTGGCAAGCCGGTCTATGAGGGCGACACTCTATTTGATTGAGGAGCGGTACGATGCTCTGGAATACTGTTGCGCAAACTGTTGAGCTTGGCTGGGATTTTTATGTGCCCGTCATCCTGTTCGTGGCGCTTATCGCCATGGCCGTGCCCGTTTGGGCGGCGATTGGATCGTCTGCTATTTTGATGTTGCTCATGTCAGGCGATCTGCCGCTCAGCCTAGTGGGTGAGCGGTTATTCACTGGCATTGACGCGTTTGCACTGACAGCGATCCCGCTGTTTATCCTGACCGGCGACGTGTTAGTTCGAACGGGGCTGAGTCGTAAGTTTCTAGATGTTGCTGAAGCCCTGACCTGTTTTACCAAAGGCGGTTTCGGCTCTGCGACCGTGCTGGTTTGTGGTATGTTTGCGGCGATTTCGGGCTCTGACGCGGCGGGTGCAGCTGCGGTGGGTCGCATGACGATCGCGCGTCTGGTCGAGGCCGGTTATCCACGCCCCTATGCCTGCGCTTTGGTGGCCGCGGGCGCATGTACTGGTATTCTTATTCCGCCCTCGATCGCTTACATCATCATCGGCCTTGTACTAGGTGTGTCCGCATCAACTTTGTTCCTCGCGGCCTTGATCCCCGGCCTCTGTATCCTGTTCGCGATCTTGATAACCAACCTCGTTGTGAACCGG
>JAHEGL010000482.1:1651-2035 GCA_024645145.1 Planktotalea sp. | reverse complement strand
CATCCAACGCCAAGCAAGTCTTGGATGGGATTTACAGATCCGCGCACAAAGGAGGGCGAACTGCTTTGGCCTGAACGCATCGATGACAGAACGCTGTCAACTCTGGAGCGGAGCCTTGGATCTTACGCATCCGCAGGACAGCTACAACAGCGCCCATCACCCAAAGGTGGCGGAATCCTGAAGGCAAGCTGGTGGGTTCCTTGGGAAAAAGAAGATCTGCCCGACATCGAATACGTCCTGCAATCATACGATACAGCCTTCGAGGCAAAAGAAAGCTCCAGCTTCAGCGCCCGTACAACTTGGGGCGTGTTTCAGTACAGAGGCGCAACTTGCGCGATTGTGTTAGAGGCTTGGTACGATAAGGTCAGCTACCCTGACCTTCGC
>JAHEGL010000482.1:0-1641 GCA_024645145.1 Planktotalea sp. | reverse complement strand
CAGACGCAGTTCTGATAGAAAAAAAGGCTTCAGGTCAATCTCTTCTGCAAGATCTGCGTATGGCTGGCATTCCAGTATTGGCTTATTCTCCAGATCGGGATAAAGAAGCTCGCGCCCATGCATCAAGCGCACTTTTGGAAGACGGCAGGATTTTCTTCCCTTCTAATCGAAAATGGGCTAAAGATTTAATAGATATATGCGCAGCCTTTCCTGCACATCCAAATGACGATGTTGTTGATACATGCACTCAAGCGTGGTTAAGGTTACGAAAAGGATGGTTTGTTGGTCACTCAGAAGATCCAGATGACGATGAGCCAGTAGAAAAACAAAGGATGACGCTCTATGGCTGAACCACAAAACATTGTTCCATTTGCTGAAGGCGCTCCTGCTGATGACCTGATGGTCGAAGAGCTAGGTGACGGTGACGTTCTAATCGGTGATCCAGAACTAGATTTTATGGATGAGCTAGACGATGCAGAGTTTGACCAAAACCTTGCTGAAGTTATCGATGAGCGCGAACTTATGCGCAAAGCCAGCGAGCTGGTCGGGTTTTACGAAAATGACCGTGCGGCAAGAGCTGAATGGGAAGAACGCTATAAGCAAGGCTTGAAGACCCTAGATCCAGATGGTGGATTGGCCGAAGGCGAAGATGAGCGTTCAAGCCGTGGCTTGTCAGTTGTGGTTCACCCGCTGATCGCAGAAGCGGCAACCCAGTTCAACGCCAAGGCAATCGCAGAACTTTACCCGTCAGGTGGTCCAGTCAAGTCTGTCATCCTTGGTGAACCAAACGAAGAAATGGAAGATCAAGCTCGCCGGGTTCGTGAGTTTATGAACTACCAGATCACGCAGGAAATGCCTGAGTATTTCCCTGATCTTGATCAGATGTTGTTTCACCTCCCGCTGATCGGCCATACCTTCAAGAAAGTTTGGTGGGACAGCAACTTAGATCGGCAGTGCAGCCAGTTCGTAAAGGCTGAAGACTTTGTGGTCGCCCCAGAGAGCAAAGATCTCTACACATCCCCGCGCTATACGCACGTCATTCGGATGCCAAAGAATGACTTCAATCGCTACGTTCAGAACGGATATTATCTTCAGACGAAGTATGGCGAAACAAATGCTATAGACCCATCAGGTGATACAATCGGTGAGATCGAAGGTGTCGATCAGTACGATGACAGCGATGATAACGTAATGACGCTGCTTGAAATGCACGTCTATGATTTATTTGACGGCATCGATGGCCAAGAAATGGATGATGATGACGAAGATGACAACGCAGTCGCCATCCCATATGTGATCACAATCGACTATGAAAATCAGAATGTGGTTTCTGTGCGCCGCAACTGGAAAGAAGACGATGAGCGCAAACAGCGCCGCGATTGGTTTGTCAGCTACAAGTTCCTGCCCGGTCTAGGCTTCTATGGCTTTGGCCTGTACCACATGATCGGCGGATTGGGTAAAGCAGCAACTGGATCGCTTCGCGCACTTCTCGACAGTGCCGCATTCAGCAACATGCAGGGTGGGTTTAAGCTGCGTGGTCGCGTCAATGGCGGCGACATGCAAATCAGCCCCGGCGAGTTCGTGGATCTCGACAGCACAGTCGATGACGTAAACAAGGCTATCATGCCTCTGCCGTTCAAA
>JAHEGL010000480.1 GCA_024645145.1 Planktotalea sp. | reverse complement strand
TTTCCCCTACGCTCGCGCGTGCCCGCGACGCTTCGACCGCCGCCTCCAACAAATTGCCGCCCTCACCAGCGCGCCGCGTGACTTCAGCAAGTGCCGCATTACACGCAGCCTCATCTCGGCTTGCCTTAATGCCTTGCAAACGCGCAATTTGTGAGGTGCGCACTGCGTCATTATCGATGTCGAGAATGTCGATCGGCTCTTCTTCGTTGAGGCGGTATTTGTTGACCCCTACGATCACCTCATCACCGCGATCAATCATCGCTTGGCGCTTGGCTGCGGCTTCTTCGATGCGCAGTTTTGGCATGCCAGAGGCGACAGCTTTGGTCATGCCGCCCATCTCTTCGACTTCTTCAATGAGTTTCCACGCTTGCGTCGCCAACTGATCCGTCAGGCTTTCCACATAATAGGACCCAGCGAGCGGATCGACGACATTCGTAACGCCCGTTTCCTCTTGCAAGATCAACTGAGTATTGCGCGCGATGCGGGCGCTGAATTCTGTCGGCAGTGCAATCGCTTCATCGAGCGCGTTTGTGTGCAAGGACTGCGTGCCGCCAAGGGCTGCTGCCATCGCCTCGTAAGCGGTGCGAATGACGTTGTTATAGGGGTCTTGCGCCTGCAAACTCACGCCTGATGTTTGGCAATGGGTGCGCAGCATTTTCGACTTTTCGGTCTGTGCGCCAAGGTCTGTCATGATCTTGTGCCAGAGCAAACGCGCAGCCCGTAGCTTTGCCGCTTCCATGAAAAAATTCATACCAATCGCGAAAAAGAACGAAAGACGCGGCGCGAACTTATCAACGTCCATCCCGCGTTCCATCGCAGCGCGCACATACTCGCGTCCATCTGCAAGTGTATAGGCGAGCTCTTGAACAAGGTTCGCCCCCGCCTCTTGCATGTGATAGCCAGAGATCGAGATAGAGTTGAACTTAGGCATTTCTGCTGAGGTATATTCGATGATATCGGCGATGATCCGCATGGACGGTTCAGGTGGGTAAACGTAGGTGTTGCGCACCATGAACTCTTTGAGAATGTCGTTCTGGATCGTGCCAGATAATACAGATCGATCATGACCTTGTTCCTCACCCGCGACGATGAAATTGGCGAGGATCGGGATCACAGCGCCATTCATCGTCATAGAGACGGATACTTTATCAAGCGGGATCTGATCAAAGAGGATTTTCATATCCTCAACGCTGTCAATCGCGACGCCCGCCTTGCCAACATCGCCCTCGACACGCTCATGATCACTGTCATATCCGCGGTGGGTTGCCAGATCGAAGGCCACTGAAACACCCTGCTGACCCGCAG
The DNA here is from genome assembly GCA_024645145.1 of Planktotalea sp. Lineage (GTDB taxonomy): Bacteria > Pseudomonadota > Alphaproteobacteria > Rhodobacterales > Rhodobacteraceae > Planktotalea. The sequence continues at coordinate 730 of JAHEGL010000480.1, read as the reverse complement.
CTAATGCTTTGCGATAGAACGCGTTGCTTTCTTCAGCTGTGGAAAAACCGGCGTATTGGCGAATGGTCCAAGGGCGGCCCGCATACATCGTCGCTTTCACACCACGCGTAAAAGGCCCTTGGCCCGGGATGCCACCCATATGCGGCAGATCAGTCGTATCCGCCTCGGTATACAACGGCTTAACGCTGATACCCTCAAGCGTTTTCCAAGTCAAATCGTCCAGCGGGCGTCCGCGAAGTTCTTTTTCAGCGAGGGCTCGCCAATCGGTATCTTGCGTCATGTTTGTGTCCTTTGTGAGCGAAATCCAACTTTGCGGGATATCCCGTCTCTTGTGGTTTCGGATCTTCCAATAAATGTGCCAACCCGTCTGCACCTGCGCGCAGCCAAAACAAATCGTCCGCATAGCTTTCTTGGAATGCAGTGCGTTGGCTTTGTGTGAATGGTTCCCAACGGTTGTCGTGTATCTGCGTTTCGAGCCGCATCCGCTCGCGCAGACCGAGCGGCAAGGCGATCATTTCTTGTACAGAAGGTCGCCTGTTGCGCCAGATCGGCGTTGTTGGGCGCGGCGCGGTCTGACCAAGCAGATACGTGAGCAGAGTTTGCGGCGCAGAGGCGTTTTGTTCGTATGTACTGACGAAAATCGACGTGTTTGGCGCAGCAGCGGCGATATCCGTGATCACGTCGCGCCATGTTCTTGGCGAGCGCGCGAGTGCCGAAATACGATTCTCGT
>JAHEGL010000477.1 GCA_024645145.1 Planktotalea sp. | reverse complement strand
AGCGCAACAGTCAACGCGTTGACGAGATATGCCAAGTCACGCGCGTAGTTGGTCGCGATCAGCGCAAAAAGCGCAATCATCCCGAGCACAACCAGTTTGATGTAGTTACCCATGTTTCGTCCCTTCGGTCTTACCCGCGCACGATTCGATTCCGCACGTCAGGGGGATTTGACTGAGGTCGTTTTCCTCCGAGGGCCGTCGCGCCGCCTTGATCTGCATCAAGAAGCCAGCCCAAATTTGTTGATCTGGTTCAAAGAAAATCCAGCGTTTGAAGCCTAAGTTGAACCTAATTTTTATGGCGGAGGACAAAACATGTCTTACAAAACAATCTTTACAGCCCTATCTCAGGACGCCCTCGCAAAGCCGATCCTCGACCATGCAGGAGCCATGGCTCAGGCCAATGACGCCCACCTCGAGGCGCTTTGCCTTGGTGTCGATCGCAGCCAGACCGGATATTATTACGCGGGCGCAAATGCGATGATCTTACAGGAGGTCATCGAGAAGGCAGGCGAAGAGGCCCTCGCCCTTGAAGCCTTTGCCGAGGCACAACTTGGCAAAACTGATCTGCGCTGGAGTTGTGAACACGGGGTGGCTCAATTGCCCGATATCGGGCGTCACGCCGCTGCCCGCGCCCGCTTTGCTGACATCGCCGTTCTGCCCACCCCCTACGGCGATGACCGCGGCCAAGAACAAGAAGCCCTTGTGGAAGCCTGCCTTTTCGAAGCAGGCGTGCCTGTGCTTATTGTGCCCGAAAAGCGCGCACCCGTTGGCGCCTATGAAACCGTGATCATCGGCTGGAACGAGAGCGACGAAGCGCTCGGCGCAATTCGCGCGGCGATGCCTATCCTGAAGCAAGCCAAGAACGTGCATGTGGTCGTGATTGATCCGCCCAAACACGGGCCAAACCGCTCCGATCCAGGTGGTCTGCTCTCCGTTTGGCTCGCGCGCCACGATGTGCATGTTGAAATAGACGTTTTGTCAAAGACCATGCCACGTGTCTCAGATGTGCTCCTGCGCCACGCCAGCGATATAGACGCAGATCTAATCGTGATGGGGGCCTATGGCCACTCCCGCTTCCGCGAAGCCATCCTTGGCGGCGCAACACGCTACATGCTTGAGCAATCCAAACTGCCTGTTCTTATGGCGCATTAGGTTTGGTTCGAATTTCGCTTCGCGAAATCCAAACGGCGTGGGGGATCCGTCCCCCACACCTGAGTGCAGATTTTGCACAAGTCGGCTCAGGATGTCTTGGGAAAGAGCAAGATCAGCTCAGCATCCCACCATCAGAATCATCGCCTGCTTCTTCGGAGAGGCGGTCAAAATCTGGTACGATCACGTGCCGCTTCCCAACGAGGTCGATCACGCCATCACGCTTAAGCGCATTGACCTGTCGGCTCACTGTCTCCAACGTCAGGCCGAGATAGTCTGCCATCGCTTCACGCGTCAGCGGCAGATCAAACTCAAGCGGACCTTCAACGCCCGCCAGATTGAGCGTCGCATCGCGACGGGCGATAATACTCAGCAAGTTGGCAATCTTTTCACGCGCAGTCTTGCGGCCCAAAACGAGCATCCACTCGCGGGCGGCGTCAAGCTCGTCCAATGTCATTTCGAGAAGACGTTGTGCAATATGCGGCGTGCGCACCATCATATCTTCAAACGGTTTCTTGCGAAAACAGCACATGACCAGATCGGTTGTCGCAACCACATCATAGGCCGCAGAGTCACGACCAGGGCGGCCAACAAAGTCAGACGGCAACAAAAGCCCAACCATCTGCGTGCGGCCATCTTCCATCGCCTGCGTCAGCGAGGCCACACCCCGCACTACAGAGCCGACAAACTCCATACGATCTCCAGACCACACCACTGTTTGGCCCGCTTCATAGGAACGATAATACTTGATTTCCTCAAGCCTGAGGAGCTCGTCGCTCTCGCAACGCGCACAGACAGCTCTGTGTCTGATAGGGCACTCGCCACACTCGCGTGGCACATCAACCGTTACTGACTTCTGCATTTATTCACTTAGCGCGCTTGATGT
>JAHEGL010000473.1:799-2038 GCA_024645145.1 Planktotalea sp. | reverse complement strand
TTGTTCAGGCATGCCATACTCTGGGTATGGGAGATTTGCGGATTATGTTGGCTGAAATCCTGCCCAATTGCCTGAGCCCAATCATTGTGATTGGCTCCCTGATGGTGGCGACAGCCATCCTGATTGAAAGCGGACTAGCGTTTTTAGGCCTTGGTGATCCCAACGTCATGAGTTGGGGGTTTATCATCAGCGATGGCAGATCAATGCTGCGCGTCGCGTGGTGGATTTGCACATTTCCGGGCATTGCAATTTTAATAACGGTTCTGGCGATTAATCTAGTTGGTGAAGGTTTGAACGACGCATTAAATCCCCGTTTGAAAGAAAGAAATTGACCGATAACCTCTTAAAAATATCCAACCTTGATATCTCACTTCCTGACGGTTCCGAGCGTGAGCTGGCAGTTGAAAACCTGAACATAGATCTTTCTCCGGGCGAAACGTTATGTATCGTCGGCGAAAGTGGTTCAGGAAAGTCACTGACAGCGCGCGCCCTCATGGGATTGTTACCTGCACCCCATGTACGGGTGCAACAGGGTAGCATCTCCTTTTGTGACGAAGATCTTACCCAAACCTCTGAGTCGAGGATGCGGCAAATACGGGGCAGCGAAATCTCTATGATTTTTCAAGAGCCGATGACTGCTCTTAACCCTGTTATGACCATTGGCACCCAGATTGATGAGGTCTTTCGATATCATGCCGAGATGTCCTCAAAAGAAAGGCGCAAACGTGCGATCCAATTGCTCGAAGATGTACATTTGCCCGATCCAAAGCAGATTGTTGCGGCCTATCCGCATGAGTTATCCGGAGGTCAACGCCAACGAGCGATGATTGCCATGGCATTGGCTTTGGAACCAAAGATCTTGATTGCCGATGAACCTACGACGGCTTTAGATGTTACAACACAGGCGCAAATCTTAAAATTGATCAATGAAATGCAGGCCGTGCATAAATCAGGTGTTTTGTTCATTACGCATGATTTTGGTGTTGTGGCTGATATCGCAGATCGCGTGGCGGTTATGCAGTATGGGCGTGTTGTCGAAACGGGCACGGTAGATAAGGTGCTCAATGCGCCAGAACATCCCTACACACAAGCTTTAATCTCCTCTGTGCCTAGTTTGGTTCCCCGAGCTTCGCGGCCACGGTCTGAAGAAATTGTTTTATCGGGGCAAAAAATAGAGAAATCCTTTGGTGGAGGAAAAAGCTTATTCGGTTTTGGCAAACCAAATCGGTTTGTACATGC
>JAHEGL010000473.1:0-769 GCA_024645145.1 Planktotalea sp. | reverse complement strand
TGGTAAGGATATTGGTTCCTTAGGCCGATCGGATATGCGTCCGTTTCGTTCCAAAATCCAGATGGTCTTTCAGGATCCCTTTGCCTCACTGAACCCGCGCATAAAGGTGGGCCAGATCATATCGCAAGGCCCGATTATTCAAGGTGAGCCAAAAGAGCGTGCAGAGGCCAGAGCACGCGAATTACTTAAAATCGTGGGTCTGGATGAGCGCGCATTTAAACGCTATCCCCACGAGTTTTCAGGTGGTCAGCGGCAAAGGATTGGGATCGCGCGGGCTTTGGCCTTAGACCCAGAAATATTAGTGGCGGACGAACCTGTATCTGCACTGGATGTATCGATTCAGGCACAAATCTTGAAGCTCTTGGACGAAATTCGAGAAAAGATGAACCTGTCAATGTTGTTCATCACACATGATCTTCGAGTCGCTGCTCAGGTTTGTGATCGTTTGGCGGTGATGCGCTATGGAGAGCTTGTTGAAACCGGTGCCACGAAGGATATTTTTGACAGTCCAAAACACAGTTACACGCGTGATCTGTTGGCCGCAGTACCAGGTCAAAACTGGGATCGTAAAACAGCCGTTTAACCGCAATTTAAAGACCAACTTTTTACAAATAAAAGCAGCGTGTGGTCTTAGACTATAAGGAGTGCTGATGTGTATAATCTGGCTGAAGATCCCTATGCCTCGATTGTTGAGTTATCTAAAGCGTTTCGCGATAAAAAAATATTGCCGAGTCAGGTAATGGCGGCGCAATTGGCGCGTATAGAGGCG
>JAHEGL010000471.1 GCA_024645145.1 Planktotalea sp. | reverse complement strand
TTCCGCAGCCCCTACGAAACCTACAGGAAATCCTAGAATAACCGCCGGTTTGGGTGCCCCTGCATCAATCATCTCCAGCAAATGAAACAGCGCCGTCGGTGCATTGCCGACAGCCACTACCGCTCCGTCTAAATGAGGCTCCCACAGTTCCACTGCCGCGGCAGAGCGCGTATTGCCGATCGCTTTCGCATGTTCCGGCGTGCGCGCGTCATTTAGGGTTACAATGACATCATTGTTGTTTGGCAGATACCGGCGGATGATTCCTGCTCCGACCATTTCGCAATCACACAAAACCGATGCGCCCGCTTTCAACGCGCGATGGCCCGCCAAATATGCACCTTTAGAATAGGCAATCCTGTCAGCAATCTCGACCATCCCGCAGGCATGGATCAAACGCACGGCAAGGCTTTTCATGCCGTTATCGAAGCGATCTAGGTTCGCTTCGTCTCGCACAGTTGCAAAGCTCTGACGGTAAATCGCAGAAGGATCTTTTTCGTAAGGTCTCACAAACCTTTCCGCGCGCTTTCTGGACCGTGCGGGTGCTTGGCATGCGGGTATTCAGCATGGTGGTGATGGCCATGATCATGTTCGCCGTGATGGTGGTGGTGGTGGTGCGCATGATCTTCTTGCATTTTCAATCGGCACATCCCTGTGCAGAAGGTATCGCACAATTTACAATCAGCAACGTTGGACCCCGGTGCCGAAGCGCCCTGCCCTTCCACATGGTGGTGATGGCTTTCTTGAACTGCACCCACCTCTGCCTCAAAACCCAAGACCTGCGTGCGGTATTTGCACATCACACAGGTGGGTGGTGGCACAGAGGCAAACGCAGGATGTTCACGATCCTCTGGTTTGATGTGGCGGTGCTCGCCATTGTCAAAAGCAAGAACCTGTTCACGAAACGCACAAATCCCGCAATTGGGGGGTGGTACAGCCCCCAGCTGCTCGCTCACACGTTCGGCGAAAGTCTCCAAAACCTTTGGATGATCTCCAAGATAACCAGCTTTGACAAACGTAATGTCAGGATGCTGAGCAGCCACCTGATCCGTAAACCCATAGATGCGATCAATCAAAATTCCGCTGAACAAGAAATATGGAAAGACGATGATCCGCTTATATCCCAGCTTGGATGCGTGCTGTAGGCAAGGCTCAACCAAGGGGAACGTCACACCAGAATAGCCAACCTCAAGCCAGCCAAATCCCATGCCTTCTTGCAGCATACGCGCAATCTTGGCGACGTTGCCATTGGCGTCAGGATCGGATGCGCCACGTCCAATCACAACCAAACATGTGTCCTGCAGCGCGACGTCGCCATGCTCGGCGTTAGCCGCGTCAACGGCGTCGCGGATGCGACCGCCCGCGGCAGCGACCATTTTCGGGTCAACCCCAAGTTCGCGTCCGTAAGACACTTCAATACCGTGCTTTGCCGCATAAGTGTTGAGCACTGTTGGGATGTCGTTTTTGGAATGCATCGCAGCAAACAGCATGCCCGGAACGGCCAAAATCTTGTCACATCCCGCTTCGCGCAGCTTGTCCAATCCGTCACGAATTACAGGGTCTGCAAACTCAAGATAGCCGTATTCCATTTGCCAATCACTGGGCAAAAACGGCGGCAATTTCTCTGCCAACGACGAGAATTCATCCACTGCGGATTGGCTACGCGAACCATGGCCACAAATCATCACACCGATCTTGCTCATGCCCTCAAGCCTCCTGCAATTCTTCTTCGTGTTCAGCGTCATCATCAACGCTGTCACCGTCCTTTTTACCCTTTGCGGCAGCCCATGCGCCCAGCGCTATTGCAGCACCAATCGCAGCGGCACCAAGCCAATGACCATGCCCGGCAACTTCCGCCAAATGACCCACATGCGCGAGCGCGCAATTTGCCCAAAGTAAAGCGGTCAAAGTTGTTAGAGCAAGTTTCATCAGGCATCTCCATATCTCAATAGCGCCGAAATGGGAGAGCTTGCGAGCCACTCTGTCGCATCTACCACTGACGGGTCCGTCCCCTATTTGGGTCAACGTCTGCGTCACACCT
>JAHEGL010000461.1 GCA_024645145.1 Planktotalea sp. | reverse complement strand
AACGATTGAAAATGGATCAAGCCCGCCATCTGGGACGAGACCACGAAAGTCATTGGTCAACAGTGTGCCCCAACCGAAACTGACGCGAACGCGTCCGTCGAACTGCTTATGAAGTTCAATGATTTTCTCAACGTCAAGGCCGTCCGAGAAAATGACGAGCTTGTCTCGTGGGTCTTCGCCACGCTGCTTCCACCACTTGATTGCGTTCTCCGCGCCTGTTGCGGGATCGCCCGAGTCAATGCGAATGCCGGTCCAACCAGCTAACCAATCCGGCGCGCGATTGAGAAAGCCCTCGGTGCCATAGGTGTCGGGTAAAATGATGCGCAGATTGCCATCATGCTCTTCCTGCCAGTCTTCCAAAACTTGATAGGGCGCTTGGCGCAATTCTTCGTCTGTCTTCGCAAGTGCGGAATACACCATCGGCAATTCATGCGCGTTCGTGCCAATTGCTTCGATATCGCGCAACATCGCGATCTTGCAATTCGACGTGCCAACGAATTTTTCGCCCAAACCTTCGCGCATCGCTTGAACGCACCAGTCTTGCCAGAGGAACGAATGGCGTCTGCGCGTGCCAAAATCAGCGATGCGCAGATTTTCCACGCCGCGCAAACGTTCAACTTTTTCCCAAACACGGGTCATTGCGCGCGCGTAAAGAACTTGGAGTTCGAACTTGCCCATACTGTCCAAAACGGCGCGACTGCGCAGCTCCATCAGCACTGCAAGGGCGGGTATTTCCCAAAGCATGACCTCGCACCATTTGCCCTCAAATGTCAGCTCATACTGGCCATCACGCTTTTCCAAATGGTATTCTGGCAAGCGCATATTTTCAAACCACTCCATAAAATCAGAGCGGAACATCTGGCGCTTGCCATAAAAAGTATTACCGCGAAGCCATGTGCTTTCACCGCGATTAAGCGAAAGCGAGCGAATGTGATCAAGCTGCTCACGTAGTTCGCCTTCGTCGATAAGTTCAGCCATTTTCACGGACTTCGAACGATTGATGAGGCTGAATTTCACATGGGTGTCAGGATGACTTTGGAATACCGATTGGCACATCAAAAGTTTGTAAAAGTCGTCATCGATTAGAGAACGAACGATTGGATCGATCTTCCACTTGTGATTCCACACGCGCGTCGCAATATCCAAGACCGGCCCTCACCTAACATTCTCCAACCCTGATACGCGAAGATTTTGGGCGGATCAAAGCGGATTTGTAGAACTTGCCGCACTGAAGTCAGCAAGTTTGCCGAGCGGATCGTTTTTTTTTGACAGGCTTGGAAAGAAAATCATCCATACCCGCCGCAAAGCAGGCATCGCGATCACTGGCAAATGCATTCGCGGTTAACGCGATTATATGAGGCTGCGTGCCACGAGACTGTCTAATCTGTTTTGTTGCTTCTAGCCCGTCCATTTCAGGCATCGACATATCCATGAAAATCAAATCAGGCGTCATTGAACGCACCGTTTCTACAGCTTCTTTGCCATCGTGTGCAAAGTGGATATCCAGCGGCAAGCCCTTGAGGTACTTAGAGATCAAGAACCTGTTGGTTTTGTTGTCCTCGGCTATGAGTACTGACATGGGCGCAATTTCCACTGCCTGATCTTGGTGCTGATCAGTCGTAAAATTTTGCAGAACAGAGCGCCCGAGGTGAAGTTTGACAGTAAACGTGGATCCTTTCTCAACTTCAGATATGACTGAGTTATCACCCTGCATCATTTCTGCGAGTTGCTGGGAAATCGACAGGCCCAGACCCGTTCCGCCAAAACGGCGGGTGGTTTTACCGTCTGCTTGTTGAAATTTATCGAACACTTGATTGACGCGATCCGTTGGGATGCCAATCCCAGTGTCGATTACATCGGCGATAAACAGATAGCCGCTCTTTGCTATTTCTACCTTAGGTCGGACCGTTACGCCGCCAAAAGCAGTGAATTTTATGGCATTCCCAATCACGTTCAAAAGGATTTGCCGGATGCGACCATCATCGCCTACGGCATCTTTTGGAAGCTCAGTGTCTTGCTCCACATCAAGGTAAATTCCCTTTTG
>JAHEGL010000452.1 GCA_024645145.1 Planktotalea sp. | reverse complement strand
TCAGGCGAACAGACGCTTCACCCATTTCACCAGATATATCACCGGCCAGCGTAGCACGGACATCGCTGCGACCAACACGATCAGCGCCAGTACAATTCCGTTTTGCCACCACACCCAACCAGCAAAGGCACGCCGATGCCAATCAACATATAAGCGTTTCGCCAGTGGTGGTCTTTGGATGGGAACATCGCGATCACATTGGCGGTGATCAACCACAGCAATGCCAAAACTAGTGAACTGCTCATTCCGGCAACTCCACATGCTCGCCGCGGGATTTCTTCCACAAATAGCGCAAAGGATTGCGAAACATCGATACAAACGCGAGCATGCCAAGCGCGAGCCAGAACCAGCCGTGTTGATACCCGATAAAAGTGAGCAAAAGCGGCGCTGCGAGCAGCATAATCCCAGCGGGCCAATACTGGCGGCGGATCGGCAACAACGCGACAACGGCCGCACACAGCACGTATATTGCACCCATTGTAAGTGACCAACTCATCCAGCGTGCCTCCCCTTTCGCTTTAGCAAACGCGCGCTTTAAGCCAAACGCTCTGGCAATTCATTGGCCCAAGCTGAAATTGTACCAGCCCCCAAGCACACAACCATATCCCCTGCCACGGCTTGCTCTTTGACCAGTTTGGTCAAGTCCTCCTGCGTGGTGATGGAGCGCGCATGACGGTGACCATGCCGGATCAAACCGGAAACCAAATCATCGCGCGATGCGCCCTCGATTGGGTCTTCGCCCGCTGCGTAAATCTCCGTGATAGCAACAACATCCGCCTCGTTGAAGCAGGCGCAGAAATCTTCAAAGTGGTGATGCAAACGGGTGTAGCGATGCGGCTGATGCACCGCGATCACACGCCCCTCGCAAGACTGGCGCGCGGCTTTTAGCACGGCTGCAATCTCTGTCGGGTGGTGACCGTAATCATCAATGATTGTTACGCCGTTCACGTCGCCGACTTTGGTAAAGCGTCGGTTCACGCCGCCAAAAGCTGCCAAAGCTTCGCGAATTTCCGGGCCAGACATGCCGAGGTGTCGCGCAGCTGCCACCGCCGACAAAGCGTTGGACACGTTGTGATCGCCCGGCATCGGCAAAGAACAGCCCTCGATCACCTGATCCTCGTTTTGTAAATGTATGTCGAACATGGCGACACCGGCTTTGTAATGCAGCCCAACCGCGCGCACATCGGCTTGCGCGTTGAAGCCATATGTCACGATACGACGATCCGTGACTTTGCCCACCAGCGTTTGCACATCTGTGTCATCGGTGCAGCAAATCGCGAGGCCATAGAACGGAATGTTGGACACAAAATCGAGGAAACCTTTGTGGAGGTTTTCCTCTGTCCCCCAGTGCTCCATATGCTCGGGGTCAATGTTGGTCACAATCGCGATGGTCGCGGGCAAGCGGTTGAACGTACCATCACTTTCATCCGCTTCGACGACCATCCACTCACCCTGCCCCATGCGCGCATTGGAGCCGTAGGCGTGAATGATGCCACCATTTACGACGGTCGGGTCAAAATTTCCCGCATCGAGCAAAGTTGCAACCATTGTTGTTGTGGTCGTTTTGCCATGCGTTCCTGCAACAGCAATGTTGAGCTTGAGACGCATGAGTTCTGCCAGCATCTCTGCGCGGCGCACTACAGGAAGGCCGCGCAAGCGTGCTTCGTCCAGTTCAGGATTGCCCGGTTTGATCGCGGAAGAGATCACCACAACCTCGGCACTCTCGAGGTTTTCCGCCTTCTGACCGACGAAAATATGCCCGCCAAGCTTTTTCAAACGCTCGGTAATGGGTGAACTTTTCAGGTCAGAGCCTTGAACCACATATCCATGATTGAGCAAAACTTCAGCAATTCCTGACATGCCGATGCCACCGATCCCGACAAAATGGATTGGCCCCACATCAACTGGGAGTTTCGTGGGCGGGCTAAGGGTATGGGCTGCATTCATTGAAGTGTCTTTCATGTACTTTACGCGGTCGCGAGGGTCTCCACTAAGGCAACTAATTGTTCTATCGCATCCGGCTTGCCGCAGCTAAGCGCGGCATCGGCCATTTGTTGTGC
>JAHEGL010000440.1 GCA_024645145.1 Planktotalea sp. | reverse complement strand
GCATGAGCCAGATAGGGAGTTGGCGGTCGCCGACGAGGCCCGTAAAGGCGAAACGAAGTGCAAAGCTGCCGATGCCAAGGCCGATGATAACAATCCAGAGTTCTGTTCTGTCGATCATTGTACGCCTTCCTCTGTCATGGCTTCGATCCGCGCGCCGACCATCATGCCGCCCATTCCTGCGAGTAAGATGCCAAGGTTGAAAGGCACTGAGAACAACAGCAATGACAAAAACGCCGCTGTGATTGCGGCTCCAACATGAGCACGCGTGCGCAACGCGGGGGCGACGATGGCGAGGAATGTGATAGGCACTGCGAAATCAAGCGCGAAAGAGGCGGGAATTGCTTCGCCAACCATCGCGCCAACCAGTGTAAAGACCCACCACAGTGGGCAAACAGGCGTGACGGTTCCAAAGAAATAGGCGATTTTTTCTTGTGGCGACATCTCAGGCGCTGTTTCATATTTGGTGATTGAAACCGCGTAGCTTTGATCGACGGTGAAATAAGCCGCAATCGCACGTTGCCAAAGGGGTGCAGCACCAATGTGCGGCGTCAGAGAGGCGGAGTACATTGCCATGCGTAGATTGACTGCAAGCGCAGAGGCAAGCACGACAAGGGTCGGTGCCTCCTCTGTCATGAGCTGCAGAGCTGTGAATTGTGCAGCACCGGCGATGACAACAACTGAGAATGATAGTGTTTCGAATACGCTCAGGCCAGCTTCGGTTGCAAGGACGCCGAAGAGCATAGCGAAGGGTGCGATCACCAACATAAAGGGTGCGCCGTCGCGAATGCCTGCGTGATAGGCTGATTTGAGGCTAGTGGATGCCATGTGCGACCTTTACATTGCGGCTATGCAAATGCAGCTATCTTGCAAATCGCAGTTTTGCAATCGCGAGCCCTGAGGAGTGGACGGTGAACGACTTAAGCGAATATATCATCGCACCTGACCCAAGCCGCGTGCGGCTGACGCGCCGCGTTGTGGGCGTGGATCAGACAGGATCAGAGGTCGCGCAGGACGTGATCGAAGAGCGGCCTTTGACGATCTATCTGAATTCACAAGAAATTGTCACTGCAATGACGATTGGCGATTATCCCGAATATCTTGCCCTTGGCTTTTTGCGCAATCAAGGCATGCTTGAAGGGGCCGGCGCGGTCACGCAGATTGACTATGATGAAGAGCTTGAAGTTGTCGTTGTCCGCACGCACGCGCCGACCAATCATGAAGAGAAGCTAAAGAAGAAGACCCGCACATCAGGGTGTGCGGTTGGAACTGTGTTTGGTGACATGATGGAAGGGCTGGATGGGGTCGTTTTACCGAAGGCACAATTGCGCACGACTTGGCTTTATGCGCTGGCCCATAAGATCAATACGACGCCGTCGCTGTATCTGAATGCGGGTGCCATTCATGGGACTGTGCTGTGCAAAGAGGATCAGCCTTTGGTCTACATGGAGGACGTTGGACGGCACAATGCAGTCGATAAGATTGCAGGGTGGATGATGCAGGAACAGGCATCTGCAGGCGATAAGGTTCTATATACGACGGGGCGTTTGACTTCGGAGATGGTACTCAAATGTGCGCATATGGGAATTCCTGTGCTTGTGTCGCGTTCTGGGTTTACGGCTTGGGGTGTGGAGTTGGCAGAGCAGGTCGGGCTTACCTTGATCGGACGTTTGCGCGGTAAGCGGTTTCAGTGTTTGGCAGGGGCAGACCGGATTATCTGGGATGCGGATTTGGCAAAGATTAAAGATGAGCCGAAGAAATCTGGCCGAAAGGGTGCGGCATGAAACAGCCCTTAGGTGTGATCCTTGCAGGTGGACAGGCGCGGCGCATGGGGGGTGGTGACAAAGGGCGTCTCATGCTTGGTGATCGCAGTTTGCTTAGCCATGTCATCGCGCGATTGCAGCCGCAGGTGAGTGCGCTCGTGTTGAATGCCAACGGTGATCCGAACCGGTTCGAGGATACAGCCATTCCCGTGGTTGCGGATAGTATTACGGGTTTTGTTGGGCCGTTGGCTGGCGTGCTAGCAGGTTTAGACTATGCTTATCAGCGAGGGTTTGAAACCATTGTGACG
>JAHEGL010000434.1 GCA_024645145.1 Planktotalea sp. | reverse complement strand
CAGTGGATTTTCATCCACATCATCCTTTTATGATGCCTTCCTGAAAGCCAACGGAATTTCACCCGCAAAATATCGAAAAAACACCCGCCACGCTGTCGTCTAGACACATGTCTGTTGGTATCAAAAAAGCGATCTCAGGCCAGAAAAAATCAATTGAACCGATAGCAAAAGCAAGATCATATTCAAGGCACGTTTGAAATTTTTGGGCTCTGTTGCAAAAAAACATAGCGGCGTAAATTGAGTTTTCTTTTCCTATGTCTATACTGCTTTTAGACGGATTTCGAGCTCATTCATCATATCAGCCATAACACAGTTACCCAGCCCAAAAGCGCGCTCGATGATGCGGATCTCACCTTTGATATCATCCGTGAAATTGAAGCCATGGGCTTGCCGTTTTTTCAACGCACGCATGACCTCAAACCCTTTGATCGTTGCATAGGCCGTTTTCATCGATTTGAACCCCAATGTAGGCCTGATCAAGCGTTTGAGTTTGCCATGATCTGCCTCAACAACGTTATTAAGATATTTAACTTGGCGGTGTTCAGTATCGCTCGGGCATCTACCTTCTTTCTTTAATTCGCGAATGGCCTGACTATAACACCCAGCCTTATCTGTATTGATAGCATAGGGCTTTTCCCAATCTTTCAAGGGGCGTAACGCCTTGGCCAAAAAACGTTTTGCAGCTTTGGCATTGCGAGTTGATGATAAATAGAAATCAATCGTATCACCATCCTTGGTCACAGCCCGATACAGGTATTTCCACTGGCCTTTGACCTTAATATAGGTTTCATCAACTCGCCAAGATCCAGCAAAGCTACGCGGTCTATACTGCCAACGCAAACGTCGCTCCATCTCTGGCGCGTAATGCTGCACCCAACGGTAAATTGTTGTGTGGTCAACATTAACGCCGCGCTCACGCAGCATTTCCTCAAGATCGCGATAACTGACCCCATAACGGCAATACCAACGCACTGCCCATAAAATCACCTCACCGCGATAGTGCCGCCATTTGAAATCAGTGTTCATTGAATAATCCTTTGGTTTGTGCCAATCTCAAACAACAATAGATTTTTTGCAACAGAGCCCGATAGGTCACGTCGCACTGATATTCGGCGATGATCAGCGCCAGCCGCGCAATCTCGGCGGGGAAGTCGCGCAACTCGATCCCGCGAAAGTTGGTGATTGGGATTTCCGTGCGCCGATCGGCCTCGTCGCGCCTTTCGTTGATCTCAGCCTCAATGGCGCGCATTTGCTTGTAGGCAATGACAAGGAAGTTGCCCGATCCGCAGGCCGGATCGAACACTCTGATCTTGGCGATGCGATTACGCAGATTCAAAAGCTTGCGCGGATTGTCCCCCGCCTCTTCCAGCTTCTCACGCAAATCATCAAGAAAGAGCGGATTGAGCACCTTCAAGATGTTCGGCACGGATGTGTAGTGCATGCCAAGCGCGCCGCGCTCTTCATCATCGGCGACGGCCTGGATCATCGAGCCGAAAATGTCGGGATTGATCTTCGTCCAGTCGAGGCTGCCGATATGTATCAGATATGACCGCGCGATCTTGGAAAAACGCGGGACATCCGTGCCGCCTGAAAACAGGCCGCCATTCACGTAAGGAAAGGCATTCGCCCAACGGGCGATGCCTGCCGTCGCACGATCTTCGCCTTTGGTGTTCATCGCGCGGAACAGCTCGCTGATCACCTCATGGGTGTTTGAGCTGTCTTTCTCGCTCATGCGCTCGATCGTGCCAGTGAACTGATCAGGCCCGGTGAAGATGTCGGTGTCTTCGGCAAAGAAGCAGAAGATCAGCCGCGCCATGAAGTGGTTCATGTCGTGGCGGCGCGCAGCCGTCCCCCATTCGGGGTTGTCCTTCAACAGTTCGACATAGAGGCGGTTGAGGCGGCCAGTCGCCTTGATGTCAAAAGCGCTCTCGCGGATTTGCTTGACGGTGCTGATCCCTGCCAGGGGCAGGAAAAACCCGAAGTGATCAGGGAAGTCAGTGTAGGCGCAGGCGATCGTCTCGCCCGTGGTCAGGTCTTCGGCCTCAAGATCGGTGCCATCGGTCGCCAGCACGAAT
>JAHEGL010000137.1 GCA_024645145.1 Planktotalea sp. | reverse complement strand
TCTCCACCATTGGGATCAAAAGCGATTGCGCGCCCGCGTCCAAGTATTGCTTGATCAACGCGGTATCCCCTACAGGCGGCCGCACCATCGCATGGGTGTTGCTGCCATTTAATACCTGCAATTGCGCCATGATCGAGCGTAGGTCATTGGGCGAATGTTCCCCATCCACACAGACCCAATCGAATCCAGCACTCGCGCTGATCTCTGCCACGTAAGCATCCGCAAGGCCTAGCCAACAGCCCACCTGCAGCTCTCCATTGTTGATGGCATGTTTGAACGGATTGTGTGGTGCAGGCATGAGCGGAACTCCCTAAGCAAATGAAATATCAACGCATCCAAACGCGCCGAAGTCTGCATGAATATCTGTGCCACTGGGGCACTCAACGGGGCGAATGAAACTGCCCGACAGAATGATCTGACCAGGCTCAATGCTTTGTCCATATTGCGCCATACGCTGCGCAAGCCAGACAACGCTTTCCACAGGATCGTTCAAGACCCCTGCCCCAAGCCCTGTCTCTTCAACCTCGCCATTACGCGAGGTGATCGCGCCAACCCAGCGCAGATCGAACGCATCGACCTTGTGTTGCTTGTCACCCAGAACAACGCCAGCATTGGCGGCATTGTCACTGATTGTGTCATAGACTTTGCGCGTCACACCGGTTTCAGGATCAGCGCGCAAAATACGTGTATCAAGGATCTCGATAGAGGGGGCAACATAGTCCGTTGCGGCCAACACATCATCGCGCGTCACATCTGCACCCCCGATGGAGGACTTCATCACAAAAGCAATTTCCGCCTCAATCCGCGGTTGGATAAAGCGCCCTTTAGGCACAGTTGCGCCATGTTCAAAAACCATATCATCGAACAAGATACCGCTGTCAGGAATATCAATATTCAGCGCATATTGCATCGCTTTAGAGGTCAGTCCGATCTTCCAACCAACCACCTTGCGGCCCTGCGCCAGCTTCGCGCGATAGATCGCGTTTTGCACCGCGTAAGCGTCATCCATACCCATCTCAGGATGCTTTAGCGTAAGCAAACCAATCTGCGCACCAGAGCTCTCCGCAGCCAGCAAATCTGCCGCGGCTTGTGCATGATCGCTTTCGTTCATACCACTTCATCTTCCACAGTGTTTACAAGCGTGCCAATGCCATTAACCTCAACCTCAACCACATCACCGGGCTTGAGATAGCGTGGCGGATCAAAACGCGCACCTGCCCCAGTGGGCGTTCCCGTAACGATAACGTCGCCCGGCTGAAGCGTCATAAAGGTGGAGATATATTCAATCTCACGGCGGATCGGATGCATCATTCGACTAAGCACATCATCTTGGCGCACCTCCCCATTGACCCGCGTGATAATGCGCGCGTCATCAAGCTGGCTCGCATCTTTGAACGGCACCAACCAAGGGCCTATCGCAGCAGAGCGGTCCCAGTTCTTGCCTTGCGTGACGTTGAATTTCGCATGACGCACCCAATCGCGAATTGTGCCTTCATTGCAGATCGTAATCGCCGCGATGTGGTCATACGCATCTGCTTGCGCAATGCGCCGTCCACCTTTGCCAATAACAATCGCGACTTCACCCTCATAATCGAGCGTTTCGTTTTCAGGAGGCCGGATCAGGGGGCGATTATGCCCTGTAAAACCGCTGACGAAACGCGGAAACAGCGACATATATTTCGGCGCTTCTGTAGTGCCGTCTTTATATTCTGCGTTGCGATCTGGAAAATTGACACCCACACAAAGAATGCGCTTGGCATTGGGAAGTACCATCTCAAATTCGAAATCTTCATGCGTGACAGGTCGCCCTGCGGCGACGTTTTCCAGCTCATCCAAGGCGCCCGCCTCAATCACGTCCAGCAGCGTTGGCCATTGTGGGCAAACCGCGTTCAGCGCGACCATGCCGCCGTCAGCAACGGCGCCGTAAAAACTCTCTCCACCAGATGAAAAGCTCGCAAAATTCATGACAGTGTCTCCCACACTTCTTCGATAACGCTGTGCGCCATCATAACATCGTCGCGTGTCGTATCGAATTGACCCACTGTAAATCGGATGATTTTCCGCCCGTCAAATGCCCCTTGTGTGATGTAGATACGGCCATCATCATTGATCGCATCAACAAGGCGCTGTTGCATGTCATCATCGCCCGGGCAGCGGAATGAAAACAGGCTCAGAATGGGTTCCGTCACAATTTCAAACCCGTCCAAACCGCGCAACGCGTCGCACAACTCACCTGCCCAAAGTACATGGTTGCGGATACGCGTTCGCAACCCTTCAAGCCCATAAGAGCGGATCAAAAACCACAGTTTAAGCGCACGGAAACGGCGCCCCAGCGGGATTGTCCATTCGGAATAGTTCACCACAGTTTCACCCGTGGTCTTGAGATACTCAGGCTCGATTTTCAGCGTGTTGAGCTGCGGCTGCGCATCCCGCAAGAACTGAACCGAACAATCAAAATTCGCGCCAAGCCATTTGTGCGGGTTAAACACAATACTGTCGTAGCCATTCACATCAGCCCAAAAGTCTTGCTGAAACTCCGGCACTATCATCGCAGCGCCCGCCCATGCGGCATCAAGATGTGTGTAAAGATCCTCAGCCTGCGCAACGCGCAAAATCGCGCCCAGATCATCGCACGCACCAATCCCAGTACCGCCCGTAATCGCGATAATGCCCGCAGGCGTATGCCCTGCTGCGCGGTCTGCATCAATCGCTGCCTGAAGGGCATCTGCCGCCATGCTGAACCGCTCACCAGTGCCTGCGATCTTTACCAAATTCGCCTGACCAATGCCCGCAACCCAGCACGCGCGATCAATCGAAGAGTGAACCTGCTCGGAACAATAAATCCGCAAATTGCCTTTCCCGTTCAACCCATCCTGATTGCCCGTATAACCAAGCGCACGTTCACGCATTGTCAGCACCGCAGACAACGTCGCCGACGACGCGCTATCTTGAATAACGCCTGTATAGCCCTCTTGCAGACCCATCGCTTGGCGCAGCCAGTCGATCATCACGCCCTCAACTTCGGTTGCGGCGGGTGACGTCTGCCATAGCATGCACTGTGCGGCGATGGTCGTGACCAATAGCTCTGCCAGCATCGAGGGTGCCGCAGCGTTGGAATTGAAATAGGCGAAGAAACGCGGGTGTTGCCAATGGCTGATCCCCGGCATCACGATATCCTCAAAGTCCGCCATGATCGCTTCCATCTGCTCACCACCCTCGGGTGGCGCTTTAGGAAGTTGCGCAGCAATCTCACCATAAGCGGTTTGCGCGCGCACAGGCTGGTCACGAAGTCCCTTATGGTACTCCGCGCTCCAATCAGCGATTTTCTTGCCCCAATGGGCGTATTCGTCCCAATCCATCAAATGTTCCTACTTTATGGCGCTATGATCGGGCTAGCCGCGATCTGGGAATCTTTCGTGTCCACGCCAACAAATTTAGTGCCGTGTTCAAACCAGCTGCGCGGCGCAGCAGCCCCCCAAAGCGTTTGACGCTGTGGATCCTGCAAGTCCCATTTGATCGGCTCCATATCTGGATCAACTGTTTGGTAATCAGAGCAGTAAATCTCAATGCGGTGACCATCCGGATCCAAAATGTAGAGGAAGAACGCATTGGAAATGCCGTGCCGTCCAGGACCACGCTCAATGTTATCCACATGTCCAGTGGTCGCCATCAGATCGAGCAAATCAATGATGTTGAGCGGTGTAGGCACCCAGAACGCAATGTGATGCATCCGCGGACCAGTGCCATTAGTAAAGGCCATATCATGCACGCCGCCTTTGCGATGCATCCACGCTGCCCAAACCTTTTTGCTCTCATCATCCTCTGTGTATTCCGTCACGCGAAAACCGAAATCAGAATAGAACGCTACAGATTCATCTACATCGTGACTAAAGCAATTAAAGTGATCTATCCGAAGCGGCTTTACCCCGCGATAAAGCGCATATTTCTGATGAATTGGCTCAAGACGATCCATCTTGTGGTAAAATTCCAGCGGAATTCCCATGTTGTCCGAGGTCAGCAAAGTACGGCCCTGATGGGGACGATCCACCCAAGACGTGGGACGCCCTTTGCCTTTGAAATAGACCTCGGCTTTATCAAGGTCATCCTCATCAAATGTTTTGAAACCCATCACCTCGACCGTGCCGGGTTGATCAGATTTTTGCAAAATAACGCAGTGATGACCACGTTCTTCCATGGCGCGCAGATACACATGTGTGTCATTTTCATCTGTGACCTGAAGGCCCAGAATATTAGTGTAAAACTCCTTGGACGCGGCAAGATCTTTCACATTCAAGCAGGCATGGCTCAAGCGGATCGTGTTGAAATCAGGATAAAGATTGGGTGTTGGAACTGGCATCAGAGCGCTCCTAGTTTAGTGATTTTATGTTGACCTGTCGCAAAGCCGATGTGCTTTTGCTCCATGTAGAATTCGAAAGACCAGTCGCCGCCATCGCGGCCGATACCGCTGGCTTTGACCCCGCCAAACGGCGTGGGCAGGTGACGCACATTCTCGGAATTCACCCAGATCATGCCTGCCTCTAACGCCTCGGTAAAGCGCAGCGCGCGCGTTAGATCATTGGTCCACACATACCCGGTCAAACCGTAGTTTGTGTCATTCGCGATTTGCAGCGCCTCTTCCTCAGTGGTGAACGGGATCGACGTGAGCACAGGGCCAAAAATCTCTTCCTGAGCGATCCGCATATCGTTGTTTGCATTGGTGAAAAGCGTTGGACGCACAAAATACCCCTCATCGCCAACAACCTCGCCGCCAGCAGCGACCTTTGCACCATCCGCTTTCGCGATGTCGAAATAGCTGGTCACCTTGTTGAAGTGTTCTTCCGTCACAAGCGGGCCAATTTCAGTCGCAGGATCCAGTGGATGACCAACTTTGATGTTGTTCACACGCTCGACCAGTTTCGCCTCAAACTCTTCGCGAATTGTATCCTGAACCAAAAGCCGTGAAGACGATGTGCAACGCTCGCCATTAATCGAATAGATCATGAAAATGACAGCATCCAAAGCGCGCTCAAGATCCGCATCATCAAAGACAATCACAGGGTTCTTGCCGCCCAGCTCCAAGTGATTGCGCTTCAATGTATCCGCGCCTTGCTTGGTGATCAGCGAACCTGTCGAACTTTCGCCCACAAAGGCAATCGCCTTGATCTTGGGATGTTCACACAGCGCTTTACCCGCGCCCTCACCAAATCCATTCACAGTGTTCAGAACACCGGGTGGCAAACCTGCCTCTTCAGCGATCTCAACCAAAAGACGCGCTGTCAGCGGCGATGCTTCGGCGGGCTTATGAACCACAGTACAACCCGCAGCGAGCGCTGGCGCAATCTTCCAAGTAGAGAGCATGAATGGCGTATTCCAAGGGGTGATCACCCCAACCGGGCCAATCGGCTTGCGCATGGTGACATTCATCAGCGTTGGAGATTGCAAATGCTGTCCATCGCGCGCTTGCACAACCTGATCCGCGAAATAGCGGAAGTTTTCAGCCCCGCGCAGCGCCGCTTTGGACATGAATTTCAACGCTTGGCCAGTGTCCCAGCATTCGCACAAAGCAATCTCTTCTGCGCGCGCCTCGATCCCTTCCGCGACCTTGATCAAGATCTTCTTACGCTGAAGCGCAGGCATATCGCGCCACTCTGCAAATGCATCAGACGCCGCGTTTGCCGCCGCATCGATATCTTCTGCTGTCCCATGTGCGACATCGCAAATCAGCGACTTATCCACAGGTGAATGCGCCTGAAAGACGCCGCCGGAACCAGCAACATCCTGCCCAGCAATCCGGTTCTGAATGCCACCGCTTTTAAAACGCTCTAAAAAGCCGTTCAGCTTTGCAATATTGTCATCAAGGCTGCTCATGAAGGGGTCTCCAAATGATCTCTAATCGTGCCAAATTTCGGGGACAAAGACGCATCAATGTCACGTATCTCTGCAGAAAGTGCTATGGAATGCGTGCCCAAGGCTTCTGACATAAAGCTCTTGAGCGTCGCGAAAATGCGCGTGATGCTATCTGACTTTACATCCTGCGAACGCCCTTCGCGCAGGCGGATCGAAAGATCGATAAACCCGTGCTTGGCGTTACCATCGGCAATTGCATAGTGGTCAACACGCGTAGCGCGTACACGCACACCTGCCAAAGGAAACGCATCAATCTGCACCGCTTCAGCGCGAATAGCTTCGCACAGCGCGCCAACATCTACCACCTCTTCAAGGTTCGCCGAATATTCGATGTGAAAATGTGGCATGATATTCCTTAACATGTTAAATATTGCTAAATTAATTAAACTGAGGCACCTTTGTCAAGCATCACTTGGCAGCTTCGAAACCTTCGTGCAAAACAGGCGTGTTATGTCATCTCAATTGCCCAGCACCTCGCGTTCTCTTCCGATCGCGCTCATCCGCGCCCGCGAAGGCGCAATGTCACCGATTCGCGAAATGCTCGCAGAAACCGGCATCACGGAACAACAATGGCGCGTTCTGCGCGTGCTAAGTGAATTTGGCGCACTGGACACTTCAACATTGGCCAGTCGCGCTTCCCTGCTCTTCCCAAGCCTGACGCGCATCGCAACAACCATGCGCAGCAAAGGGCTCATTACCCAAACACGAGATAGCGTAGACAGGCGGCGACAGTTCATCAAAATCACTGACAAGGGCCAGAAAATAATCGATGAATATGCCGAGCCAGCAGCGCAGATCGTTGCTGAGTTTCGCAAAACTTTAGGCGATGAAAACTATGAAACACTGCTCGATTTGCTCGAACAGTTAGACCCTGGAAGCAAGCCTTCTAAAGCTTGATCCAAGCGGTCTTAAGGTTGATGTACTTCTCAATCGCATGAAGCGATTTATCGCTGCCATTGCCCGATTGCCCCACGCCGCCCAGCGGCACAGTCCCATCTGCACCGCCGTATGTATTCACATGCATCACGCCTGTTTTGATCTCGCGCACCATACGATGTGCACGGCTTAGGTTCGACGTCCAAACAGCACCCGCAAGCCCGTATACAGTTGCGTTGGCCAATCTCACCGCCCCTTCTTCGCTATCGAAAGCAGTGACACCCAGCACAGGTCCAAACACTTCTTTTTGGGTCAACGTCGCTTCTGCTGTTACCCCAGTCACAATCGTCGGTGCCATATAATAGCCCCCCGTCTCTTGCAAAATACGACTGCCGCCTAAAACAACATCACCGCCCTCAGCGCGCGCTGTTTCAACAAACTCAAGGTTTTGCTTAAGCTGAATTTCCGAATTCACAGCCCCAATCGCGGTTCCCAAATCCAACGGATCCCCAACTTTCATTGCACTGCTTGCCTTCGCGACCTCAGCGACAAACGCGTCGTGAATAGACGCTTCCACCAAAAGCCGGGATCCAGCCACACAGACCTGTCCGGAATTGCGAAAAATTCCACCAGCGGCGACCTGCGCAGCCTCCGCTAAATTCGGCGCATCGGCAAAAATCACGTTTGGGGATTTCCCGCCCAGCTCCAGATAGACCCGCTTCATGTTAGAACGCGCAGCATATTCCATCAAACGACGACCCGTGCCCCCCGATCCGGTAAAGACCAACACATCAACATCCATCGACAAACCCATCGCTTCGCCGACAACTGCGCCCTCACCCGTCACTGCGTTCAACACGCCATCAGGCAATCCCGCCGCATGCGCCAGCTCCACCATGCGCATCAGCGACAAAGATGCAGTTTCAGATGGTTTCAAGACAACAGAATTGCCCATCGCCAGCGCAGGTCCCAGCTTCCAAGCACCGATCATCATCGGGAAGTTCCAAGGAATAATCGCACCAACAACGCCAACAGGCTCCTTATGGATCATTCCTAAAATGTCAGATGGCGTGGCCGCGATCTCACCATAAATCTTGTCCAAAGCTTCCGCATAATAGCGGATCGTACCAGCGGCACTGCCCGGCTCTGCTTTGATCGCCATGTTAATTTCTGTGCCATTGTCGCGCACGCCCAATACGGCCAGCTCCAACGCATGCGCTTCGATCAAATCAGCCCATTTCATCAAAACCTTTTTACGCGCAGCAGGCGCTTGGCCAGCCCATCGCTTGTCCTCAAAAGCGTCGCGCGCCGCTTTGATCGCAGCGTTCATATCTTGCACGGTGCCTTTGGCCGTTTGCGTCAACACCTGCCCATCAATAGGGGATAGAATATCCATCAGACTCCCATCAGACGCAGGCACGTGTTTGCCGTTGATGATATGCGTGCGCGTCGCAACTGGTTGTGCGCGCAATGCGTCAATCTTGGTCTGATCCATCTTTTTCCCCTTGGCCGAGCTTTGCCCATTTAGCTTATAGACCGCCGAACATGCCTAAGGTTCAACAGCTAATTCGAAATCGGTTCACATATAGAACCGATGGTTCAAAAACATATTGTCCTAACTGACGTACTCTGTCAAAATTTGAAAAACACCCCACATATTGGACACCGTACCATGAAAGACTCCAACTTTTTGAAAGAGAACAACGCGCGCCAGATGTGGCACCCTATGACCTCCCCACAGGACAGCGCTGAAAATCCACCCAAGATTATCACGGGCGCAGACGGCGTCAGCATCACAGATATCGACGGTCACAGCGTTGTCGATGGCGTCGGTGGTCTGTGGAACGTTAACCTTGGTTACTCTTGCCAGCCCATCAAAGACGCGATGGCAGCGCAGCTTGACACCCTACCCTACTATTCAACGTTTCGCGGCACGACCAATGATGTGGCCATCGAACTGGCCTACGAGCTTAGTGAATTTTTCGCGCCCGACGGGTTGAGCCGCGCATTCTTTACCTCAGGTGGGTCCGATTCCGTTGAAACAGCTCTGCGCCTCGCACGGCAGTACCACAAACTGCGCGGCGAACATGGGCGCACCAAGTTTCTGAGCCTCAAGAAAGGCTATCACGGCACCCACATGGGCGGCGCATCGGTCAACGGCAACGCGAACTTCCGCACCGCGTATGAACCGCTCTTGCCCGGCTGTTTCCACATTCCGGCCCCCTACACATATCGCAATCCTTTCAATGAAACCGATCCTGAAAAGCTCGCTCAGCTCTGCGCGCAGGCGCTTGAGGATGAAATCGCATTCCAAGGCGCTAACACCATCGCCGCGATGATCATGGAACCCATCCTTGGCGCAGGCGGGGTTATCCCGCCACACAAGTCTTTCGCGCCGATGGTACAAGAGATCTGCAACCGCAATGGCATCCTGTTGATCACCGATGAAGTCATCACCGCATACGGTCGGACGGGCGCATGGTCCGGCGCGCGTCTTTGGGGGATCAAGCCTGACATGATGGCCACTGCCAAGGCGATCACCAATGGCTACTTTCCTTTCGGCGCCGTCATGCTCGGTGAGCGGATGGTCAAAACATTCGAGGACAATCCAAACGCTAAAATCGGTCACGGTTATACATACTCCGGTCACCCCGTTGGTGCCGCCGCCGCGCTTGCCTGTCTTACAGAAACCAAACGTTTGAACGTCATCGAAAACGCCGCTGCACGTGGCACGCAGCTCTATGAGGGCTGCCTCGCTCTTAAAGAGAAATACGACATCATCGGGGATGTGCGTGGCGGCCATGGCCTGATGACCGCAATCGAAATGGTTTCAGACCGTGCCACTAAAAAGCCGGTCGATGCAGGCCGTGCACAAGTCGTCCAAGATACGGCCTATGACAACGGTGCAATGGTGCGCGTATCAGGCCCTAACTTGATCCTTTCGCCCTCATTGGTGCTAAGCGAAGCAGATGCACAAACGCTTCTTAATGGCATCGAAGCGGGCTTTAAAGCAGCGTGACACGCTTCAAAGATCAACTCATCAAAGATCGGGCCCGCCTTATGGGCCCGAACGTTGCAACCTTTTACGATGACCCCGTTCATTTCGTGAAAGGTGAAGGCGTCTGGCTCTGGGATGCAGACGGACGCAAATACCTTGATTGCTACAACAACGTCCCCCACGTCGGTCATTGCAATCAACGCGTCGTGGACGCGATCCATCGCCAAGCCAGCACGCTCAACACCCATACACGCTATCTGCACGATGGCATCCTTGACTACATCGAACGTCTAACAGCGACGATGAATCAGTCTCTAAACAGCGCAATAGTGACTTGTACAGGTTCTGAAGCCAACGACATCGCCTTGCGCATGGCCGAAGCCCTAACAGGTAAGCGCGGCATCATCACAACCGATGCAACCTATCATGGCAACACATCCCTTGTGAGCCAACTCAGCCAAAGCAATGTCCCTACAGTCGGCTTCGGTCTTGAGCAGTATTTTCGCTTTGTCGATGCCCCTGATAGCTACCGCGCCTACGATCCTGACGGTACAATTTTTGCAAACAACGTGGCCCAACAGATCGCTGAACACGAAACATCAGGCACAGGTTTCGCAGCGTTACTAATCTGCCCTTATTTCCTGAACGAAGGTTTCCCAGATAACACGGATGGCTGGCTCAAACCCGTATCTGATGTTGTGCGCAAGGCAGGTGGCTTGTTGATCTGTGACGAGGTGCAATCAGGCTTTGGACGTGTCGGTACACACATGTGGGCGCATGAAAAAATGGGCGTAACCCCTGACATCGTCACCCTCGGCAAGCCTATGGCAAA
>JAHEGL010000432.1 GCA_024645145.1 Planktotalea sp. | reverse complement strand
TTGCGCGCTTTTCCAGCACTCAACACCGACCAGAAGTATGGGTTCACATGACGATGAAACGCGCACCGCGCACCCGCGGGCAGGTGTAAATGCCACACACGCACTCGGTCCGTCTCTGATACAAGCACACTTCCGACGCAGCCATTATTATGACTTTTCAACATCTCTTCATAAAGCCCGTCAGGCCAATGCGCGAAGGCCGCGGGATCAGGATTGGTCGCGATATGGTGGGGTCCGTGATCACACATGTCTCTTCTCCTCATCTAGGTCAGCTTGTCCTATCAAAACCTCCACTTGCTATAAACGCAATAGAAACCGATGCTGTGCCTTACCGCTGATAGAACGAACCTCAGATAAAAGGGCACACGATGATTGATCTCTATACTTGGACCACGCCGAACGGGCGCAAGGTGTCTATCCTGCTCGAAGAGCTTGGCGTGCCATACAACCCTCACGCTATCGACATTTCTAAAAACGAACAATTCGCGCATGATTTCTTAAAAATTGCCCCCAATAATCGTATTCCCGCAATCGTCGATCAAGAGACTGGCACACAATTAATGGAGACGGGCGCAATCATGCTCTACCTTGCTGACAAGCACAAAAGGTTCGAATGCGCGGGTGACGAATACTGGCGTATGGTGGAGTGGCTGATGTGGCAAATGGGTGGTTTGGGTCCGATGCTGGGACAGGTCCACCATTTTGTAAAATACAACAAAGGCAAGTCGGAGTACGGCGAGCAGCGTTATTCAACAGAGGCGCGCCGTTTATATGGTGTTTTGAACAGACGTTTGGAAAATCGCGACCACATCGCGGGTGCCGGCGCGGGCATGTATTCTATCGCAGATATGGCCTGCTGGCCTTGGGTATCACGCTTTGAGTGGCAAGATATTGACCTCAACGACTTTCCAAACGTTCGCGAGTGGTATGTACGCATTGCAGAACGCCCAGCCGTGCAAGCGGGTTACTCGATCCCAAAATTCACAACAAAGGTGCCAATGCCATGAGCGCAAGAAACGAAACGTATAAATCAAGTATCCATCGCTTCACTTTGGGCGATGCAGTGGTGAGCACAATCCAAGATGGCGCGCATATTCGCGAGCCGATCAATCCGCCCTTTGCGCTCGACAAATCCGATGAAGAGATCGCACAAATTGCAGCACGCAATAACCTTCCTGCGCATGGGTTTGAAAGTGGCTACACCCCAACGATCATTCGCAAGGGCGGCCAGACTGTTTTGTTTGATACAGGGTTTGCGCCACTTGGCTTGGAAGAACCCGTTGGTCATTTGCGCCGACGCTTGGCCTATGCAGGTTACGCGCCTGATGACATCGACATCGTTGCTTTCACACACTGCCATCCCGATCATATCCTTGGCGTGATGGACGGGGATAAACCGACCTATCCAAATGCGCGCTACGTGATTGGACGCAAAGAATTTGATGCGTGGTCCAGCGGCGAGGGCATTCCAGAGCAACGTGCTGGCACGCGTGACATTTTTCTCAAATTGATTCGACCTTTGGCGGATCGCATGACATTCCTAGAGGACGGCGAGAGTGTCGTTTCTGGCCTTACAGCCGAAGCGGCCTTTGGGCACTCACCCGGTCACATGATGTACCGGGTAGAGAGCGCGGGTAAGTCGCTGCTGGTTTGGGGGGATCTCACCAATCACTTCGTCTTTTCGCTGCAATATCCTGATAGTTTGGTCGGATATGACGATGACAAAGATATGGCGATTGCAACGCGAAACCGCGTGCTTGATATGGTCGCCACAGATGGCCTTTTGGTCAGCGGCTTTCACATGCCTTTCCCATCGGTTGGCTATGTAGAACGCACGCACGACAGCTATCGCTGGACGCCCGCCAGCTATCAAACGCGGATGTAGTCAGCCCGTCACGCGCAACTCTTCATAGGATGTCGCAACCCATTTGCGATATCCGGCGTCCACAGCGATACTGGCATGCCAAGCGTCGATATGCGCGAAAGCGTCCAAGATAGTCGGGTGCAGATCCATGATGCGATGAAACAAGCTCCCGATAGCAATGTCTGCCATCGACAAATCATCACCAGCCAAGT
>JAHEGL010000427.1 GCA_024645145.1 Planktotalea sp. | reverse complement strand
GAAAGAACGGATCAGACGCAAAAGGACTGACCCGCGATTGTACGATGCGCTTGGCGTAAATGTTCACAACCGCAGGAGCGGCTTGTTTGACCAAAGGCGCAAAACTAAGCGAGATCTGCGTTTGGCTCGTTGGGGCCTGTGTTTGCGCCTGCACAGGCAAAGCCGCACAACAAATAAAGATCAAAACGCGCAGCATGGATCACCTCGTTCCTAGAATTTACCCAGATATGCGAGCTGGACCTGTCAGGTGCAAGAGGCTGCTGTCGCGTCATCCCGCTTTCGCACCGCGTCGCTTGAAACGAATTTACATAGCAAAGCTGATTTCAGGTGCCGTGATTTGGCTTATTTGGCCACCTGTATTTATCGCACGATAGAGCGATCTGGGCGGGCGCGCAGCCTCATCGACGCTGCGCTGCACCCAATTTCTGCTCTCCATCGACTTTAACGACTGGGACAACGCGCGATCCGTAATCATATGAAGATTGCGTTTGATCTCGTTGAAATGGCGTGGCGTGTGCAAGGATGTGAGCACCGGCAAAGTCCAAGAGCGACGAAGCAAATCGTGATCTTGCTGGGTTGGAATTTTATGAACCTTAGCCGCCAGTGCAGCGGCACGCACACCAAGCGGCGTCAGTCGAAACTCCGGCCGTAGCGGATGGCCGTGACCGGGATTGCGTTCTAGCAATCCAATCTCGATCAAATGATCCATGCTCTGCGCGAAAGCTGTCCGACTTGCGCCCGTTGCAGCCAACAGCGGCGCCTGACGACCCGCGACACCAGTATGCAGGTTCGACAAGATCGGCACGGCCCAAGCGCGTGAGGTGATATTGACAAAGAGCTTTATGTCCATAAAGCATAGTTAGTATATTTTAATTAAAAGGGAAATATGATGTCTCTCGTTTCATTGGAAACACAATAACCATCGCACTTTCGGTGAAAGATCGCCACGCGAGCGCCAAGTGGTACGCAGATATGCTGGGGTTTGAAACGCTTTATCACGCAGATGAGGCGGGCTGGTCCGAGCTTCAAACCAACACCCCCGGTGTGACACTCGGCTTTGGCGAACACACGAAACCCGTCCCGGGCAATTGTGTTCCGGTTTTCGGAATCGCGGATTTGGATGCTGCGCGGCAGAGCTTGGAAGGCGCACAGGTCAAATTTGACGGTGAAACAGATGTTGTCGAAGGAATGGTCAAAACGGTGACGTTTTACGACCCAGACAACAATGCGCTGATGCTTGCGCAAGATTTGACTGGTGACGCCTGAATACTTGCCCCGCGTTCGTCACGTGCTGACGATCATCGTACGCCCTGAACGAAAAAAGCCCCCGCATTCCTGCGAGGGCTTTCTTTAATTCGGGGTGCTCTGAAAGAGGTTTACTCTTCCGCGTCTGCTTCCGCTGCAACGCGTGCTTTGTCAGCTGCGCCTTTTGCATCTACATCGCGGTCAACCAATTCGATGATCGCCATTGGTGCCATGTCACCATAGCGGAATCCCGCTTTTAGGACGCGTGTGTAACCACCTGGGCGGTCTGCGTAGCGTGGGCCGAGGATTTCGAACAGCTTTGCAACGTCCTTGTCTTCCTTTAGCTGAGCTGCAGCCTGACGACGCGCGTGCAGATCGCCGCGCTTGCCGAGAGTGATCAGCTTGTCCATGATGCGCTTCAGCTCTTTGGCTTTAGGCAATGTTGTTTTGATTTGCTCATGTTCGATGAGCGAGCCTGACATGTTCGCCCAGAGCGCTTTACGGTGCTCGTGAGTACGGTTTAGGCGGCGGTAACCTTTTGCGTGACGCATGTTTTCATTCCTTAAGTTCTATTTTGCTTTGTCTGGCAGATGGTGCGTACCCACCTACTCTCCTTGGGGCTTCTTGGGCCCTGTCGTGTGTAAGGTGCGTCGTATGACGCACCCTACCAATTCTTAAAAGGCGTCTTCGAATTTCTTCGCCAGATCTTCGATATTGTCCGGTGGCCAGTCCTCTACGTCCATGCCAAGGTGCAAACCCATACCTGACAGCACTTCTTTGATCTCGTTCAAAGACTTGCGGCCGAAGTTCGGCGTACGAAGCATTTCTGCTTC
>JAHEGL010000421.1 GCA_024645145.1 Planktotalea sp. | reverse complement strand
TTCTTTTACGCGGTCTTAGCGTGCTTACGAAGTTGAAAAGCGACATTCCGCTCTCGCGCCCCGCCCAAGCTATGCGTATAAGGACCCAAGTTGCCAAGGAGTGATCGAGACATGAGCGGAGAATTATCCCCGATTGATAAGGCGAAATTTGTCGCGGCCAAACGCGCTACTGCGTTCGTCGAGGATGGTATGCGGGTTGGTCTTGGCACTGGTTCGACCGCCGCTTGGCTTGTGCGATGCCTTGGTGAAATGGTGCGCGATGACGGATTGCGCATTCGCGGCGTCCCTACTTCAACGCGTACAGCCGTATTGGCTCGGGAAGTCGGGATTGAAGTCATCTCTTTAGACGAAGCGCGTTGGCTGGATATTACGATTGATGGCGCGGACGAATTCGATGGCGATTTGAACTTGATCAAAGGCGGCGGCGGAGCGCATCTGCAAGAAAAGATTGTTGCGACAGCGTCAGATCAGATGATCGTCATCACGGACGCGAGTAAAGAGGTCGAAACGCTTGGTGCGTTTCCTTTGCCGATTGAGGTCATTCCATTCGGGTGGCAAACGACACGTGCATTGGTGGAAGAAACGCTTGTGTCCATGGATGTGCTTGGCCGCGACATTAGCCTACGCATGAATGGAGATGCTCCGTTTATCACGGATGAGGGCAATCATATCCTTGATCTCAATCTCAAACGTATTGGAAACCCACGGCAATTGGCGATGGTGATCAATCAAATGCCGGGCGTTGTAGAGAACGGCCTTTTCATCGATATCTGTGACGCAGTTGTGATCGGTCATGGGGATGGCAAGGTCGAGGTGCGCGACAGAAATACAGGGACGGTTGAACATGATCGTCTTGATTTTGTGGAAAGTGACAATCTTTTCAAAGATCTTGCGGACTAAACGCGCGTCAGCGTGAATGAAGGACTGAGAAATGGCATTTGACTACGATTTATTCGTGATTGGCGGCGGCTCCGGTGGCGTGCGCGCTGCGCGAGTCGCGGCGCAAGACACAGGGGCTAAAGTCGCGCTCGCTGAGGAGGATCGCTACGGCGGTACCTGCGTTATTCGCGGATGCGTGCCAAAGAAACTGATGGTGTTTGCATCGGGCTATGCAGGACTCGCGAATGAAGCGCAGGCCTATGGCTGGGACGTCAGCAACAACGGGTTTGATTGGAAAGCCTTTCAGACAAAGATGCACGCCGAACTGGATCGTCTTGAGGGCATTTACCGTAATCTGCTGAAGAACGCGGGTGTGGAGACGTTTGATTCTCGTGCGCGCATCGCCGATCCACATACGATCGAGCTGGCAGATGGCACGCGAAAGACCGCGAAACACATCTTGATTGCTGTCGGTGGTCGTCCCGTAAAGCCGCAAATCGAGGGCGCTGAACACGCGATCACGTCGAACGAAATTTTTCACCTCGAAGAACTGCCCAAGTCGATGTTGATCGTGGGCGGTGGATATATCGCTTCTGAATTTGCAGGTGTGATGAACGGTATGGGCGTAGAAACGACGCAATTCTATCGAGGTGATCAGATTTTGCGCGGTTTTGATAATGAAGCGCGCACAGTCGTTGCTGATGAGATGGTCGTCAAAGGCGTGAAGCTTGAGCTGAACACAAATGTCGCGGAAATGCGTCGTGAGGGTACGGGCTTTTGGGTCAAAGACACCAACGGGATCGAGCGCACCTTTGATCAAGTGATGTTTGCAACGGGCCGCTTACCCAACTCAGATGACCTTGGTCTGGAGGACGTGGGTGTGGGGCTGGGCAGCAAGGGCGAAATTGTTGTCGACGATTACAGTCAGACGGGTGTTCCGTCGATCTACGCAGTCGGGGATGTCACGGATCGTGCGAACCTCACGCCTGTCGCTATTCGCGAAGGTATGGCGTTTGTCGAAACGGTTTTCAAAGGCAACCCTACGAAGCCTGATCACGAATTGATCCCGACGGCGATCTTTACGCAGCCTGAAATGGGCACTGTCGGCCTCTCGGAAGAAGACGCAAAAGCGCTTGGCCCGATCGAGGTGTATTCAGCATCTTTCAAGCCAATGCAGCAGAGTTTTGCAGGGCGCGCGGA
>JAHEGL010000417.1 GCA_024645145.1 Planktotalea sp. | reverse complement strand
AGAGTGGTTTAAGGCTAAGGGCGACCCGGCGTCAGAGCGAGTTTTCCTGAACGACGCCGTGGGCCTCGCCTATGATGAAAAAGGTGAGGCACCGCCATGGGAAGAGTTGAAGAAGCGTGCAGACGAAAGCGACCTGCCGCGCGGGCTTATTCCGATTTGGGGTGTGGTTCTCACCTTGGGCATCGACTGCCAGAAGGACCGCGTGGAATGGCAATTGATTGCCTGGGGCCGGGACAACCGCCGCCACGTGGTTGATGTGGGTGTGATCACAGGCCACATTAGCGAAGCGGAAACGCGCAAAGGCCTAGATAGCCTGTTGGGTGGACGTTGGAAGCATTTGGCGGGGCGCTTGCTGCAGATTGATCTTGCGGCGATTGACGGCAATGCCTGGACGGAAGATGTTTGGGATTGGGTCAAAAAACACCCTGCCTCAAAAGTGATAATGGTGCGTGGCGTTGGGTCTGAAGCGGCACCGCTGCTGGCGCGCGTCAAGCGCGAGCGCGACCGCAAGGGAAAACTGATCGCCTATTCGCGGCGCTTCTACAACTTTGCAACAAGCGTTTTGAAGATGGCGCTCTACCGCAATGCTGCAAAAATAGACCCGATGGAACGGGGTTATGTGGGGTTCCCCCAAGGGCTCGACGATGAATATTTCAAGCAACTGACGTCAGAGCATCGCAAGGCCGTGAAAAGGCGTGACGGTTTTCTGGATTACAAGTGGGTGAAAGACCCCACCCAGGCCAACGAAGCCTTGGACACCATGCTGCAGGCCGAGGCCGCAGCGCTGCGATTGAATTTGCGGATTCTTCCCGACCGGGAGTGGGACCGCTTGGAAAAAGAACGGGCATCCCCCTTGGAAGATGCACAAATGGATTTGGAAGAGGTGGGGCTGGTGGCGACAGCGGTTGTTAGCCCTGCAAAAACAGCAATTGTTCTACCGCGTCGAGCGGCTCCGCGAAAACCTGCGCGCGGCGGTTTTGTGAACGGATGGAAGTAATGGGTAACCCCCTTGACACAGTGCCGGAAGGCGAACCCACAATGTTGGTTGCCGGCGACACATGGACTTGGCAACGCAACGACCTTGCGTCTGACTTTCCATTGGCAGCTTACAGCCTATCCTACTCCATTCAGCGGGAAGGCGCGACAACAGCCCCAACCATTGTTGTGTCCAGCGAAGCGGGGGGCGCGTACAAAACCACTCTTTCCGCAGCGACAACAGCGGCCTTTGGCGCTGGAATCTGGCGTTGGGTAGCCTACATGACTCGCACGGTCGATAGCGAGCGTGTGAACATCGGGGCAGGGCTTTTTTCTGTCAAACCCAATCCAGCACTTGCCTATGATGCGCGCAGCCACGCTTCAAAAGTTTTGGCGGCAATAGAATCCTTGATCGAAGGGCGCGCGACATCGGACGTTTCATCCTATTCGATTGCAGGTCGATCTCTGACGCGCCTATCCATTGATGAGCTTCTGACGTGGCGCGCGCATTACCGTCGCGAAGTAAAACGAGAACGCGATGCTGCCTTGGCGTCAAAGGGTCGTGCGACATCTCGCACGCATGCTGTGAGGTTTAGCTGATGGGGTTCTGGTCTCGCCTGCTGGGCCGTAAACCCACATCGAAACGAAAATACGAGGGTGCGCGCCCATCTAACATCGCTGGAGGTTTTAGTGTGGGCGGCACGCGCGGCCCGGTTGATGACATTCGGTGGGATCTTCGTGGCCTTATTGCGCATTCGCGCCAGCAGGCCCAGAACAACGACTACATGAAGTCGTTTCTGTTCACGCTTCGCCGCAATGTGATCGGGCCTTCTGGCATTGTTTTGCAGAACAAGGCTCTGATGAGCAACGGCAAGACAATTGACAAAAATGCCAATGATAAAATTGAGGCCGCTTGGGCAAAATGGGGCAAAGTCGCCAATTGCACACTTGACGGCGCGTTGAGTTGGAAGCGCCTCCAAGATGTGGCTGTGCAAACCATGGCCCGTGATGGAACGGTGCTTGTGCGCGAATATAGGGGAAGGGACTACGGCCCATTCGGCTACCAATTGCAGCTTCTTGAGATAGACTTCCTCGATATTGACCT
>JAHEGL010000415.1 GCA_024645145.1 Planktotalea sp. | reverse complement strand
CACGGGGTGTCGTCTGATGGCTGACACGTTGATTCCACGTATTTCGAAGGGGGCAGGAACGGCACAGATCGATCAGTTGGTGTATGCTGTGGAGCCGAAGATCAAACAATTGATCGGCACGTCTTCGATCACTCTGATCGGCGCTGACAGGCCAGTCGCATTTTTTGCCTATCCTGATAAGCCCAGTGTGCCTGAGCCTGCGGATTGTGTGATTGCTGATCTCTGCGCGCGCACGGACGACGTGGAATGGACGCTGACGGCGTTAGCGGATGCTGTTGGTGTTACCTCCAAAACCCAGATGACAAGCGTTCAGCTTGAGTTGCCCAAAATTCCAAGCGGTTCAATGACGTTAGAAAAAGTGGGTCAGGCCTTGGCGGCTTTGATTCCCGAAAATGCGATTGTCTGTAATGAGGCTGTCACGTCCGGACACAAGATTTTACCCCTGATCGGAAAAGCGCGCCCACACGAAATGCTTGCAGGAACTGGAGGCGCGATTGGCTTATGTTTGCCTTGCGCCACTGGTGCAGCCATCGCAGCCCCCGAACGCAAGGTCATCGCACTCACAGGCGACGGGTCAGCGATGTATACGTTGCAATCCTTGTGGACGATGGCGCGCGAAAACCTCGACATAACTGTCATCGTATTTGCAAATCGCGGCTATCAAATCTTGCGCAATGAACTGACGAACGTCGGCGTCGCGCAAGTTGGTAAAAATGCGCAAGCCATGTTTGACGTTGAAAACCCTACGCTTGATTGGGTGTCTTTGGCAAAAGGCCACGGTGTACCCGCAACCCGTGCAGAAGATATCGACAGTTTTGTAAAAGCGCTGGTTGCTGGATTGGCAGAGTCAGGACCATCCCTGATCGAAGTGGTGTGCCCCGTCTAATCCCCCTTGCTTCGGCGCTGCTGCGAACTTACTGATTTACGTAGGATAAATAGTCCCCACCAACCGTTTGAGAGCAAAACAGATGTCTACCGGTGCCTCTTCTCATGTTACCGGCTACGCGGCGGCTTGGTGCATCGTTCTTGTCTGGTCTTTTTGGTTGATCGTGAGCCGTGTTGCGAATGACAGCGGACTTACGATTTATGATCTGGCAGCGCTACGTTACGGATTGGCGGCGCTGATCGCATTACCGCTTTGTATCTTCTACAAGCCTTGGCGCGGGTTGCGGCTTTTTCAGATTGCGGTGCTGTCATTCATTTTAGGGCCTATCTATATCCTCTTTGTATTTTCCGGTTTTCTCTACGCGCCTGCTGCGCATGGCGGAATTTTTATGAACGGTGTTTTGCCGCTCATCAGTATCCTTTTTGCAATTGTTTTGATGCGCGTTCTGCCGAGCGCAAAACAAGTGATCGGGGGGCTGCTGATTTTTGTATCAGCCATTGTTCTGGCTTGGGACGCGAGCGCCACCAGCAATGCAGATGCTTGGATCGGGGATTTGTTATTCTTGACAGGAGCCTTGTTTTTCTCGGCATATATGATCTTGGCAGAGCGCTGGCAGCTCGGCGCGATGCAGATCATATTTTGTGGAACAGTCGTAAATGCCGCATATTATCTG
Source organism: Planktotalea sp. (assembly GCA_024645145.1). Taxonomy (GTDB): domain Bacteria; phylum Pseudomonadota; class Alphaproteobacteria; order Rhodobacterales; family Rhodobacteraceae; genus Planktotalea. The sequence continues at coordinate 521 of JAHEGL010000415.1, read as the reverse complement.
CCTATTTGGGCAATCTGGTTGCCTTCAGGAATGACAGAAGCACCCTTTGGCCCCTTTATGCTTCAGGCAATATACCAAGGCTTCGTTCCCAACCTCATTGGCCTTCTCTTTGTCGCGCACGCATCGCGTACGATTGGCAATGGAAACACCTCCTTCATTTTGGCAGCCGTTCCGGGTGGTGGCGCGTTACTCGGCGCGTTGATCTTGGGCGAGACGCTGAACATGCCCAGTATCTTGGCGGTTGTCATTTTAACTGCGGGTTTGCTGATGAGCGTGCGCCGACGCGCTGTTTGATTAATCTCGCACGGTTCAAACTCATCGCATTCAGGCATGGGCACAAGGAATACATAGCATTGTGTTTATCAATTTTCATGATGCATCCAGTGGGTGGTGTCAGACGGATTCGAACCAGTCTCTGCAAGGACAGTGAGCCTGCCTTTTATGACACGCCAAGTTGGCGCCACTCGGCGAGAGCCGCGGATCGGGTGGCCTTGAAATTGTCTCTGCTGTAGAGCGCACGC
>JAHEGL010000408.1 GCA_024645145.1 Planktotalea sp. | reverse complement strand
CGATGGTCCATCTCTAGCACGCTATCAAGGGTCATTTCGGCATTTGTGAGACCAGATTGCGCAGAAAGTCGGGTCAAAACCTCTTCCACGACTTCTGCCATTTGCATAAAGCCGATCTTTTCCGCGATAAAGTGATCTAGCGCGCGCTCTTTCGCAGCATTGAAAACAGCGCCAGCGTGACCACCCGCTTGCATCACTTCACGGGCGAGACGCAATGCCGGCCAACGGGTTTCATCTGGTGCCCGAAACGTCAGCTGGGAGAGCGCGGCCAGATCAAGGCGCTCCACGGGAAGTTTACGACGCTCAGGCCAATGCAATGCAAATCCAATCGCGTGGCGCATATCTGGCGGACCAACATGTGCCATCAGCGCACCGTCGTTGAACCCAACCAACGCATGGATCATTGATTGCGGATGAACGAGCACCTCAATGATATCTGGATCAACTTCGAAAAACTCACGTGTTTCAATGACTTCCAGCGCTTTATTAAACATAGATGCACTGTCGATTGTAATGCGCTGGCCCATATCCCAATTCGGATGTGTGGCCGCTTGTGCAGGTGTGGCACCTGCAAGTTTCTCCATTGGCCAATCGCGAAAAGCACCACCAGATGCGGTGATGATAATCCGCTCAACCGCTTTCATATCCTCGCCAATCAAGCCTTGGAACACTGCGGAATGCTCACTGTCGACAGGCAACACCCGTGCGTCGTTTTGTTTGGCGGTGGCTTTTACCAAAGCGCCGGCACAGACCATGGACTCTTTATTTGCCAAAGCCAGAGCGGCACCTTGCTTCAAGGCCTCCAAGCCAGGAGCCAATCCAGCCGCACCTACGATAGAGGACATCACCCAATCGGCGTTTCGCGCACCCGCTTCGACAAGCGCCTCTTGGCCCGCAGCGGCTTCAATCCCGCTCCCTGCCAGTGCATCTCGCAAATCCTCAAGTAAATTTGGGTCAGCCGTCACAGTGACGTCAGCATCCAAGTCTCTTGCATCTTCAGCAAGTTGCTTAATATTGCGTGCACCTGTTAGCGCAACGACATCATATTCATCTGGCGCGCGCTTGATCAAATCAATCGTGTTCTGACCAATGGAGCCTGTCGCCCCCAATATTGAAACCTTGCGCATCACACTGCTCTACCCAGCTACACTTGGCGGAAAGTCGAGAAAGAGTTCGACGATAATCAAGAGTAACGCCGCGCCCAACATCCCATCAAAGCGATCCAGCAATCCACCATGACCTGGAATGAGATTAGAGCTGTCTTTCACCCCCACATGCCGCTTGATCGCGCTTTCCGCAATGTCACCCAATTGAGCCGCAAGCGCCGCAGCGACCGAAACCGCTATGACCGTAAAACCACCGCCATAAAACACCGCAAAGATAGAACCCACGATTGCAGCACCAATCCATCCAGCAATCGTGCCTGACCATGTTTTCTTGGGGCTGACAGCAGGCCAAAACTTCGGCCCGCCCAAAATGCGACCTGCAAAGTATCCTGCGACATCGCTCACAATAACGACGATCAAAAGCCAAGCCATCCAGACAATCCCAAAGTCATCGCGCCACGCAATCAAGCTAAACCCCGCAATCAAAATCATCGCAGTATAGCTCATGAAAGTTCGACGACCTGTAAACGGGCGTGGTCCAGCAGACAGCAATGAAAAGCCAACAAAACTTGGGGCGAGCAGCAACGGTAGCAGCAGCGTCGCGTAAGGCGCATAGCTTGCAGCGAACAGCGCAAAACCGCTAATAAAGGCAAGCCAGATCGCGCGCTGCGACCCCGCACCGTGCAGCATGCGCACCAACTCCCACACCATCAATCCGCAAGACAATGAGACAAGAAGATGTATCCAGACCCCGCCTGCCCAAACTGCCACAATGCCGATTACCAGCATCCCAATCGCGCTGAGCAAACGTGGCGCCAGATCGCCCCATTTGGCGCTGGCATCGCTCATACTTTTACGCCGCCAAATCTGCGATCTTTTGTGCCGTATTTGGACGTTAGTGCGCCAAACTCTTCTGCCGTAAAGTCGGGCCAAAGCGTATCGATAAACTCGTATTCAGAGTAGGCTGACTGCCAAAGCA
>JAHEGL010000406.1 GCA_024645145.1 Planktotalea sp. | reverse complement strand
ACACCGAGGTCGCGAATTTTGCCGATGTCATATGGATCCGTAATCCCTGCCTTGTTCATTGCCTCTACCGTTGCTTGTATCGTACGACCCACGCCAGTTTCGCCCACAAACATATGGTGCGCTTCTTCAGTCAGCATGAAGCGGCATGTGCGGCTAAGTGGATCAAAGCCAGACTGCGCCAAGCTTTCCAACTGCATTTTGCCATCACGGTCCGTGAAATATGTGAACATGAAGAAGGATAGCCAATCTGGCGTTTCCTCATTGAAGGCACCAAGCATACGCGGCGCTTCTTCAGATCCGGACGAACGCACAAGCAGATCATCTGCTTCCTCACGACCGTCTTTGCCAAAATACTTCTGAAGCAGATAGACCATTGCCCAGAGGTGACGCCCCTCCTCCACATTCACCTGAAACAGGTTGCGCATGTCATAAAGCGACGGCGCGGTAAGGCCCAAGAAGCGCTGCTGCTCAACCGAGCCCGGCTCTGTGTCACCCTGAATAACGATCAAGCGCTTGAGCATGTTACGATATTCGCCAGGCACTTCCTGCCATGCTTTTTCGCCTTTGTGCTCGCCCATAGGGATCACGCGATCTTCGACCTGTGGCGCAAGCAAAACGCCCCAGCGGTAATCAGGCATTTTGACATAGTCGAATTTCGCCCAACCCTTAGGATCGACAGAGACCGCTGTGCGCAGATACACCATGCTCTCTTGAAAGTTCTGCGGGATCAGCTTGTTCCACCAATCGATATAACCCGGGTGCCATTTCTCCAGCGCTTTCAGAACCTTACGGTCACTGCTCAGGCCCACATTATTGGGAATCTTCGTGTCATAACTTACATCAAGGGGTGCAGACATTGTGTTCTCCTAAGAAAAATCAGGGGGCGTTTTAAACGCGTTCCATGTTGTATTTGCCACGCACGCCAGTCCCGTAGCGTTGTAGCGCGCCGTCTTCGCCGACAGCATTGGGGCGATTAAAGATCCAGTTTTGCCACGCGGTCAGACGACCGAAAATGCGTGTTTCCATCGTTTCCGGCCCAGCGAAACGTAGGTTCGCTTCCATGCCCGTCATCGCATCGGGTGAGAAGCTCGCGCGCTCTTCCATGAAGATGCGGACTTCGTCTTCCCAATCGATATCGTCAAGGATCATCGTAACGAGGCCAAGCTCATCTGCTTCTTCTGCTTCAACCGCTTCGCCAATAGAAGACCTGAGGCTCTCAACATGCTCAGGCTCGGCGAGAAAGCGTGTTTGCAAACGCGAAATGTCGTTGCCCATTGGAAAGCGGCCAAAATTGGCATCACTTAAGGTAATCGTCGCCATCGGGCGATTGTCCCCGTCGAATTCGTCTTCCATCATGTACGTGCGGTCAACGGCAAACAGAAGCTCCGCCAAGATGCCCGAAAAGCATGACCCGTGTTCCACAAATGCGGCGAGCGAGCGGGATGTCACATCCACCCGCTTCAACGTGCGCTTCCAATACTGTAGTGTCTCATTGGCAAGCCAATGATCAGAATTGCCCATCAAAAGTGCTTCATGGGCTGCATACGTCTCAGGATCACCTTGCGTTTTGAACACCCAAAGGCCCAGCTCATTCTCGTTCGTGCGCAAGTGAAGGATAGCGTCTTCCAGCTCCCGCACAAGTTTGAGCATATAGGCTTGATCGCCCTGCGCCTCGAACGCTGCCATATCGCTTGGTGCGTCTTCTTTCGGGCCGCTCAAAGTGATCATCGCAGTACGCGCGCTGCGATCCATCTCTATCTCGATCAGATCGTAGGTAACGCTGCTTTCAGCGATCGTGCGGTTTAATGGGCCAAGCGTGATGCCTTTCTCAACGTCAGCTTTCTCAGATGATGCCGCAAATGCCTTTGCGCGCTCCACGACAGCGTCGTCAAATTTGGAGTTCGCGATAACCTCATCCACCAAACGCCACTCTTTGGCCCGCTTGCCTTTTATGCCTTCTTCAATGGAACAGAAGATATCCGCGCGATCACGACGCACTTTGCGCTTGTCAGTAACCCGCGTAAGACCACCAGTTCCCGGCAAAACAGCGAGCAACGGCACTTCAGGCAAACCTACCGCAGACGTAG
>JAHEGL010000401.1 GCA_024645145.1 Planktotalea sp. | reverse complement strand
CATGGCGAGGTCGTCAGCGCTGCGCCCTTTGCCTTCCACCTCGGCCGCGAGTCCAAGCCACATTTGGGTTTGTCCGATAAGGTCCAAAGCAGTGTTCGCAAGTGCGATATCTTCTTCGATCACAGGCGCTTTGCCGCACCATTCAGAGACACGGTGGCCAAGGATGAGTGTGTTGTCACCCATGCGGCATAGGAACTCGAAATAGGGATCCATCACATTGCGCCTACGTCATCGGGGATGTCGAAGAAGGTCGGGTGGCGGTAGACTTTGGACTCGGATGGTTCGTACATCGGGCCTTTGTCAGATGGCGACGAGGCCGTGATATTGCGCGCTTCGACCACCCAGATGCTGACACCCTCATTGCGGCGCGTGTACACATCGCGTGCGTTTTTGAGCGCGGCTTGCTCATTTGCTGCGTGCAGGCTGCCCACATGTCGGTGGCTCATCCCATGCTGCCCGCGAATAAAGATTTCCAAAAGGGGCCATTCGTTGTTCATGGGTGTACTCCTGTCGAAAGGGGCGCGTTGGCACGCGCGCTTGAAAAGCCTGATCTTGGGATCAGGCGGTTTGGGGCGCTGCCCCGACCGATCAAAGATCGGACTCCCCGGGATACTTTTAGAAAGAGGAAGACATGCATTGCTTTATTCCGCCGCTATTTCGCATGGGCGAAATTTTGTCATGTCGACAGCGTCCCAACCAAAGGCGTGTTCTGAAGAGCCGTGTTCTTGCAGATGTGCGAGGCGCTGCATTGCTTCCTCAAGCGTCGGGATATGATCATCTTCAATCCACCACATTACGAAATGATGGTGTGTCATGTTTTCGAACCATGCAGGGCGTTTTTCGTAGAACTTGGCGTGGATGGTGTTGAAGACATAATCGCCAAGGGATTCTACGTTCTCCCAAACTGACATGTTCGAGATCATCTCTTCATCGCCCGGTACAGCTAGATCAGTCGCATTGCCGCTCTCGGACTTCATGCGCCACACATACCCTTGGGAGCGTTCCGCGAGTGCGTTCAGCTTATCGAGGTTATCCATGAAACCCGCCATGCGCGGGTCATCAAGGGGATAAAGCGCGTAACCCACGTTGAGTTCGGCAAGCCGCATTTATTCGGCCGCCAATTTAGCGGTGCGTTTCTTTGCAGCGTGGGCCATTAGACCATCGCGTACCCATGCGCCATCGTCCCAGGCTTTGTTACGCGCAGCGAGGCGTTCTGTGTTGCACGGGCCATTCCCTTTAAGAACTTCAAAGAATTCGTCCCAATTCGGACCGGTGAAATCGTAACTGCCTTTGGCTTCGTTCCATTTCAGATCTGGGTCAGGGACGGTGAGACCGAGGTATTCGGCTTGTGGAACAGTCTGATCGACGAACTTCTGGCGCAGTTCATCATTGCCGTTCATCTTGATCTTCCACGACATGCTTTGTTCTGAGTGCACGCTTTCCGCATCGGATGGGCCGAACATCATGAGAGATGGGTACCACATACGATTGAGCGCATCCTGCGCCATGCGTTTTTGCGCTTCTGTGCCATTCGCCATTTTCATTATGATGTCGTAGCCTTGGCGCTGATGGAAGCTTTCTTCTTTGCAGATGCGCACCATTGCACGCGCGTATGGACCAAAGGAAGTGCGTTGCAGCGGGACTTGGTTCATGATTGCAGCGCCATCCACCAGCCAACCGACTGCGCCCATATCGGCCCACGTCAGCGTGGGATAGTTGAAGATGGAGGAGTATTTCATCCGCCCATCGAGTAGCATTTCAGTCAGCTCATCACGGCTCACACCGAGCGTTTCAGCGGCGCAATAGAGGTAGAGGCCATGGCCTGCTTCGTCTTGCACTTTGGCAAGCAGAATAGCTTTGCGTTCGAGCGTTGGGGCGCGGGTGATCCAGTTGCCCTCTGGCAGTTGGCCGACGATTTCGGAGTGCGCGTGCTGGCCGATCTGGCGGATCAGTGTTTTGCGATAACCAGCTGGCATCCAGTCTTTCGGCTCGATCTTTTCACCTGCGTCGATGCGTGCTTGAAAGGCGGCGAGCTTTTCAGGATCGTCCTGCGTTGCCTCGGATTTGATCATTTGAGCGTACATTTTAGTA
>JAHEGL010000396.1 GCA_024645145.1 Planktotalea sp. | reverse complement strand
CACTTTCTCTGGTGCGACGCTTTCTGAAACAAGCATGTTGGTGGTGCTGTCACCGAACAGGACGGAATATCCTTCCCATTGGTGAAAACGTCCAATTTTATAGGCGTTGCGGGCGCGCTCGTATGAAATGTTTCGCCTGTCATAGTCGACAACTTCAGACGCGTTATAGCCAAAGGGATCAAGTGTCCAGTTTAGCGCAAAGATCAGAATTATGAACCCTAGCAGGATGGCCAGAAAGCGATATACAAAGCTACGCATCGGTCTCTCCTAGAACTGAAAATACAGGAATTCGCTGGCGCGCCCAAGCAGCAGGGTACTTGCCCCTGCCGCACCGACCGCCAAAAGCAGCCCAAAGAGATTTGGATGCCATTTAGTGCGTGTGGGCGTTTCGATATCGGGGTTGGTATCAATCGTCGGGTTATAATGCCGCATGATCTGATGCGTGTTCGGCGCAAACAACGCAAGGGCCAGCAACCCGATGACAAGCGCACAGGCGGCGGGCAATTGCTGTAGGGGTATAATGTTTTCGCCGACAAAGACGACGCCAAACTGTTCAAGCGTGCCGGCCATGGGGATATAGCGGCGCATGTCCGCGGGCATGGTAAAGCTGCCGTCCAGACCCAGCATTGCGGTGATCATCGCCGTGCCGCCCGATATCGTGGTTGCCCTGAAATAGACCCAAGCCAAAACGACGACAAAGAGTGTCAGCGCAACCTTGAACCAGCGCGGTCCCTTGGGCAGGCGGGCGAGTGACCCTCGCTTCTTCAGGCTTAGCCAGAGATGATTGCAAACCAGATAGAATCCGTGCAGCGCACCCCACACCAGAAAAGTCCAGCCAGCGCCGTGCCAGATGCCGCCCAACACCATCGTTATAAACAGATTAAGATAGCGCCGTGCCTCGCCCACACGGCTGCCACCGAGCGGGATATAGAGATAATCGCGCAAGAATCGTGACAGGGTCATGTGCCAGCGCCGCCAGAAACCAATAATGCTGGTGGATTTGTAAGGCGAGTAGAAATTCGTCGGCAGTTTAATTCCGAACATCCGCGCAAGCCCGATTGCCATGTCGGAATAGCCGGAAAAATCAAAGTAAAGCTGTAGCGTATAGGCCAGTGCGGCGAGCCAGGCCTCAATGCTGGAAACAATATAGCCACTGTCGGCAACCCCGAATACCGGACTGGCATAGACCGCAACCGAATCCGCAAGCACGACCTTTTTGAACAGCCCAAGCGACAGCAGGGTCAACCCGACCGCAATATCAGTCCAGTCGATGTCGTTGGTGCGCGCGAACTGCGGCATCATCTCGTTGTGATGCACGATGGGTCCGGCGATAAGCTGTGGAAAGAAAGTGACAAAAAGCGCGTAATCAAGGAGGTCTATCTCGCGCACATCACAGTTACGCGCATCCACAAGAAAGGCGATTTGTTGGAACGTAAAGAATGAGATCGCGATTGGCAAAGCAACCTGTGGCCATCCGGCGGTCATCTCGCCACCGATCACGTCATGGGCCACAAAATTGAAATATTTGAACCACCCCAATAGCGCGAGGTTGAAGAAAACACCAACTGCGGTCAGCGACCATTTTCGTTTGGTGCGTTCTTTGGGTTGTTTCAAAATATATTGCGCCAACAGAAAGTTGACAGCGATGGATACGAGCAAAATAGCCAGATGATCCAACCGGTTGAGCGAGTAGAACACCAGTGAGGCAATCACAAGAATGACCTTGCCGGCACGCATCCCCGCCAGTTGCTGAGTGCAAAAAAAGGCAACAACCGTCAGCGGCAGAAAAATGAACAGAAACTCGTAAGAATTGAACAACATAAGCCGCCAGATCCTATTTGTCGTAACCGAGGCGGCGATTTAGCCAGCCTGCGGTGTGTTCAAAGGTCTCGAGATCGGTTGGCGACAATTCAGTGCGCCAGCGGTCATCGACCTTGATTTCGCGTTCCGAGCTTCGAAAACGCATGGGGTTGCCGCCCACATTATGGCGGTTTTCACGAAAATCGAGCATCCCGGGTTCGTAAGCGATGCCAAGCCAGTTGCACAGATCTTGCAGAACCAATTTAGGGTCAGCGGCGAGGTCTTCGTATCTGA
>JAHEGL010000112.1:436-10698 GCA_024645145.1 Planktotalea sp. | reverse complement strand
TCCAGTTTTTGTTCAGCCATCGCTTGCGGCACAATCCCGGGGTTGAAGCCGTAGCTCACACCAGACGTATGCGTCAGAAGTTGATGCAACGTCGGCGTCGCGCAAGGCTCCGTTTGCGAGAGATCGCACGCACCTTCGCGCAAGCAGCGCATATCGGAAAATTCTGGAATGAAGTCAGACACAGGCGCATCAAGATGGACCAAACCCCGCTCCACCAACATCATCATCGCAACCGATGTAACTGGCTTCGTCATCGAATAAATGCGCGCCAATGTATCACGGCTCCATGGAACGGCATTCTCCACATCGCGCAAGCCGCAGTCGTGATAGAACGCTTCGACCCCGTTTTGCGTGATAAGGGACGCACAGCCCGCAAAGCGGCGCGTGTCTACATAGCCTTGCATCCACCCTTTGATCCGCGACAGCCGCGCCTCGTCAAACCCCGTCATCGCTTAAACCTCAAGCCATTCCTTGCGCACATCTTCGCGTTCTTTCAACTCGGCTGGCGTGCCTTCAAACACCACCTGCCCATGCCCCATCACATAAACACGGTGCGCAATATCCATGGCAATGGAAAGCTTTTGTTCGACCAGAAGTGTTGAAATACCGCGATCCGCGATTTCTTTCAAAACCTCCGCCACCTTTTGAACCATTTGCGGTGAAAGCCCTTCTGTTGGCTCATCAATCATCACAAAATCAGGGTCACCCATCAAGGTGCGGCACATGGTTAACATCTGCTGCTCACCACCCGAAAGCACCGACGCCTCAACATCTGCGCGCTCGTTCAGGTTAGAGAACATGTCAAACATCATCTGCATCGACCAACGCCCTGCCCCATCTTTCTGACCGGGTTTCAGACCTAGGTTCAGGTTCTGGCGTGTGGTCAATCCGGGAAAGATATCGCGGTTTTCGGGCACATAGCCGATCCCCATGTTGGCAATTTCATAAGCTTTGCGCCCAGCGATCTCTTGCCCGCGAAACTTGACCGATCCTTTCGGCTCCACTTCGCCCATGATCGCTTTGCACGTGGTTGAACGCCCGACGCCATTGCGCCCGAGCAAAGCGACGATCTCACCCTCTTGCACGTTCAACGTAACACCCTGCAAGATGTGTGATTTGGCGTAATAGGCGTGCATGTCTGTGACTTCGATCAATGTTCTGCCTCCAAGGCTGCGCCCAGATAGGCTTCTTGCACACGCGGATCACCGCGCACATCTTCGGGCTTACCTGTCGCGATGATCTCACCGTAAACCAATACAGAAATACGATCAGCAAGCCCGAAAACGACGCCCATATCATGTTCAACCATGATCAGGGTTTTGCCCTCTGTGACCTTCATAATCAGGTCGGTGATATAATCGGTTTCCGAATGGCTCATACCTGCTGTCGGCTCATCGAGCATGATGACATCCGCGCCACCGGCGATGGTGATGCCAATCTCTAACGCGCGTTGTTCCGCATAACTTAGGGCGCCAGCTGGCAAGTCACGGCGCCCAAGAAGGTTGATCTGATCAAGGATCGCATCCGCGCCCTCGGTCAACTGACGCGAACGGTTTACCAAGTTCCAAAACGAATATTTATACCCCTGTGACCAGAGCAAGGCGCAGCGCACGTTTTCAAAAACCGTCATCGCGGGAAAGATGTTGGTGATCTGAAAAGAACGCGACAATCCTTTGCGATTGATCTGATACGGCTGCAGGCCCCGCAGATCCTCGCCATGCAATTTAACGGATCCAGCCGTGGGCATAAAGCGCGCTGTGATCAGATTGAATAGCGTCGATTTGCCCGCACCATTTGGCCCGATAATGGCATGTCTTTCGGACTTCCCAATGGAGAGATTGATCCCGCGAATGATCTCTGCCTTGCCGAAGCTTTTCTTCAGTCCGCTCAGTTCTAATGCAGGTGTACTCATGATGCGTCTCCCGCTGTGTTGGCGGCGTCCCATGCCTCTTTCAGTTCAGAGGCGTTGCGTTTTGCGATACCAATTCCAATCAAAGCGACTGCGCCCGCAATGAGCCAAGGCAGCAACGTATGACTATCAAACGTCGTCCAGAACAGCGTCATTTCATCATCCCCAATCGAGGCATGGCGGAAATGGAAGGTCATTTCGACAAGTGCGCAAACGCCCAAGATCCCAATCGCGGCAGGCAGCAAAGTTTTGATGTAGGGCTGTATCAACTGTTTGGCGTTGCCAAGCTTGAACACAGGGACATGCATCATCAACAATCCTGCCAGACCACCCGGGAAGAACATCACAGTCGCAACAAATAGCGAGCCCGCATAAAACGCCCACAACTCTGTTTGCAAGCTCAGCACTGTTTGCACCAAGGTAAACACAATCGCGCCAATAATGGGCCCAAAAAAGAAGCCAACACCGCCCAAGAAGGTCACCAAGAGGATCACACCGCTGGAGGCCGTATTCAGGTTCTCTTCCGTCAGAATTTCATAATTGATCGCGAAAAGACCCCCTGCGATGCCCGCGAAAAAGCCTGACGCCACAAAGCTATAAAAGCGTACCCAACGGGCGGAGTAGCCAAGGAATTCGGCACGCTCTGGATTATCGCGTACCGCATTGGCCATGCGACCGACTGGCGTGCGAGACAACAAATACATCAATGCAGCAGCAAGGATGACCCAGAAGGACGTCAGGTAGTAGACGTCAATTTGTTGTAGGAATTCATTGCCAAAGAAGGGCATCGCATAGGTGCGATCGCCGCTGATACCTTCTTCACCGCCAAAGAACGCCACGATGATGACCGAGCAAGCCGCAATCAGTTCGCCCACACCTAGCGAGATCATCGCGAAGACAGTGCCTGCGTTGCGCGTGGAAAATGCGCCAACAATCATCGCAAGCCCGATGCCGAACAAACCCCCAAAGATGGGCAGCACTGGCAGTGGGAAGCTGGCGAATAGATCGGACATATTCATGATATGCATGCACGCAAAACCACCAACGCCCGCGTAAACCGCATGACCAAAGGACAGCATCCCGCCTTGGCCCAGAAGCATATTGTAGGCCAGCGCAAATATAACGGTGATCCACATCTGGTTCATGATTGTAAGCGCTGAATTTGACGTAAAGATGTACGGCATCAAGATCAGCGCAATCGCCGCGATGATCCACGGCATCAAGGTTAACGACATAGAGCCTGCACGCATCCGCTGGGCTGGCTTGCTCGGGTCGGTTGTTAATTGATCGCTCATGAGTGACGCTTTCCGAATAGGCCCGCAGGGCGGAAGATCAGGATAAGAACCATCAGAATATAGGGTAGAATATCCGCGATTTGCGGGCTGGTAACCGTCCAAAGATCACGCAGCCAATGATCGGATAAGTTCTCAGGCGTGGCAATTCCAACAGCGTTGAAGACATCCGACATCGCGAGATTGTAAGACTTCGCAAACGTGGTGATCCAACCGATCAAAAGCGACGCAACCAGCGCGCCCCAAAGCGAACCAAGCCCGCCAATCACGATCGTCACAAACACGATAGAGCCAAGCACAAAGGCCATACCGGGGAAGGTGCCAAGCACAGGTCCCGCAATCACGCCTGCAACACCCGCAAGCGCTGTGCCAACACCAAAGACACCCATAAAGATCAGCGGCACATTATGCCCCAGCGCCTCAACCGTGCGCGGATAGCTAAGGGCGGCTTGAATTATCATGCCAACCCGTGTGCGTGTCAGAATATAAAGCAGCCCAATAAAGATCGCGACAGAGATGAAGATCATAAAGATCTTATAAGCAGGGATCGAATTCCCAGCGATGGAGAAGGCAGTGAAATTTAACACCTCTGGGATAGAATAAGGCATCTGGTTTTTGCCCCAGATGAACTGCACCAGCTCTTCAATCAAAAGAGCCAGACCGAATGTGAAAATCAGCTCTGGCACGTGGCCATACTGGTGGACCCGTCTCAATCCGTATCGTTCAACACCTGCACCAAGCACACCGACAATCAGCGGCGCAATCAGCAAACCCATCCAGAACCCCAGCGCGATGCTGATCTGATAAGCGAAGTATGCACCCAGCATATAAAAGCTGGCATGAGCGAAGTTCAAAACGCCCATCATAGAGAAGATAAGCGTAAGGCCGGCGGAGAGCATAAACAGCAGCAATCCAGTCACAAGCCCGTCGATTATGTTAACGAGGATGAGTTCCATTGGTCCCCCAAAGGGTTGATCAAGACATGAAGTAAGAAAGGCCCGACCTGCGCTAAACAGGGCGGGCGATAAAGCTGCCGCTTACGGGCGCTTCATTTCACAAGTTGTCGGGCTGTCCATAGACGCCATTTCAACTGTGGACTCTGTCAAAACACCAAAACCGGAGTTGTCATAATCAAACTCGATGTTCTCGTTCGTGTGAACGCCAACATTCATGTTTTGAATGATCTGGTGATCCTGTGGGCGCATAAAGAGCTTACCGCCCCACATGGAGTCGTATTCCATACCCTCTAGTTGGTTAGCGACGGCAACTACGTCATCCGCAGTGCCTGCGCCCTCGATTGCCTGTGCCAGCATGCCGATAACATTGAAGATTCGTGACTGGTCGATGTTGCCATCAGGATGTTTGGCAGTGAACGCATTGTAAGCAACGCGGGCTTCTTCAGATCCAATCGGGTTGATGTCCCCCTGAGAGATCAAACGAATGCGCCCTTTCGCGCTTTCACCAAGCGCTGCGGTGATACCAGAGCCTGCCGCATAGTAGGTGTAGATCGGGCCATCATAGCCGCTTTCGATCAAGGACTTGCCCAGTCCAACCATATCTGCGCCCCAGTTACCCGTAATAACGGCATCCGCTTCGGAGGCGATGATCTTACGCGAATAGGGTGTGAAGTCTTTCACTTTGCCAATCGGGTGGAGCTCATTGCCGACAATCTCAACGTCAGAACGCTTCGAAGACAGGTTTGAAACCGCTGCTGCTGCAACCGCTTTACCGAAAGAGTAGTCCTGACCAATGATGTAGACTTTCTTCATGTCTTCATCGGCAACCATAACATCCGTCAAAGCATCCATCTTGATGTCCGCGTTTGCGTCAAAACGGAAGTGCCAGAAATTACATTTGTCGTTTGTCAAAGCCGGGTCAACTGCAGCATAGTTCAGAAACAGAACGCGGCTGTCAGGGTTGCGACGGTTATGCTTGTTGATGGCTTCTGTCAGCGCGTTCGCAACACCGGATGAGTTGCCTTGCGCGATGTAGCGAATACCTTGGTCAATCGCGACCTGAAGCTGGATCAAGCTCTCTTTCGGGCTGATCTTGTTGTCAAATGCAACGATCTCGAATTCCGTACCACCCAGCACGCCGCCTTGATCGTTCACCATATGGTCAGCGGCAAATTCAAACTGGTGCAAGCCGTTTGTACCCGTGCTTGCAAATGGGCCAGAAAGCGGATCGATAAACGCGATCTTGATATTCTCAGCAAAGGCCGCCGATGCGCCAATTGCCAAAGACAGTGCGGAGACCGCACACATTTTTGTAAATTTTTTCATTAGTTCCTCCCAAGGATAGATTGCGCCCCAGTTCATTTGCTTCGGGGTCGTTATCTGTTCGGAAAGACTTGCATACCTTCAATTAAAGTCAAGGTTGCAGAAAGGATGCTTCTTGACCCCGCAATACACTTTACACGCGAAATCAAATATTTAAGGAAGCGGGACTTAAAGCCAAAACCCAAAAAACAGCTGCGCTAAGCTTTGTTTTTAATATGTTTTTTCGATTTTCGCTATACTTTGAACTTAGCTCTGCCCACATCAAAAAAAGTGTCATATATTTTATCTATGGCTGCCCGATGAAGCGAGTTTCGTAGCGTCACATTTCGGTTTTAGCTAGAAAGCGTTCCGCTCTGCGAAACACGCCTCCGCCAGATTCAGCGGTGCGGATGCATGCTGAGCGCATCAGCCGCCTTGATCAAACGTGGGGCATAAACGCTTTCAAGCTGCTTTGGTTTGACACGAAACGATGGCCCACCAACATTGAGTCCATAGACACGATCACCGCTCATCGCGAACACAGGTGCCGCAATTCCGTTCACATCTTTGCGCCAAATTCCATAACCTGTGCAAAAGCCATTGTTCTCGTATAGGGACTTTGCCTCAGCGTAGCGTTTGCGTCCTTCACTTTCGATGTCGCCGCCCATTCGACCGGCATATTCAAAGACCGCTTCGCGCGCATCGTCGCGCATACCCACCAAAATTGATTGGCCAATTGCAGAAGGGAACAGCGGCAAGCGCGATCCAATGCGCGCAACCAAGGCCACACCTTCTCGCGAATTGCAGGTGGCTATGTAAATGACTTCTAGCCGGTGCACTTCGCCTAAAGCGACGGTGATATAGGAATTCGGCCCATCACGCAGTTGCGTCATCTCTTTGTGGGCGAGGTCCTGAATGTCGATGCCTGACAGCACGCTAAAACCCAACCGGATCGCGGCGGCACCCAGCCGATAGGTGCCATTGCGCAGATCAGCAATCAGATAGCCAAGTTCACACAGGGTATAGGTTAGTCTAGAAATCGTCGCTTTAGGCAGGCCCGTACGATCCGAAAAATCGGAATTCGTAAGGGTTATTTCACCGTCACGAAAACAACTTAGCAATTCCAACCCACGCGCCAGAGCGGTCACAAAATTGCGATCCTTTGCTGGGTCATCATCGCGCAAGTCATCCGACATATTCTATCCTCGTTTCAACGCATCGAGACCGTGTTGCGCGAAGACAGGGACGAATTCACCCAGTTTCAAAGCACGCTCAGGATTGGATGCATTGCCGTCCAAACCACGCTTTAGAACGCCTTGGATAATACCCGCCATGCGAAAGAAACAAAAACCCAAGTAGTAACCAAAATCGTCGATGCCGCTTAGCCCGCGCCGCGTGCAATAGGCGTCTACAAACGCTTGATCTGTGGGCAAACCAAGCGCTTTACGATCCAGCCCACCCATGCCGCGCCCTTCGGTTCCCGCGGGAAGTTGCCATTGCATAATGACGCCCGCGAGGTCCGCAAAAGGATGCCCAATCGTCGATAGTTCCCAATCAAGAACCGCTCGGCATTGCGTTCCCGTTGCGTCAAAAATCATATTATCAAGTCGGTAATCACCATGCACCAATGTGCGTTGGCCGTCATCCTTTGGGCGTCTTTCCAAAAGCCCGATCATCAGCTCATCCATTGCAGGAATTGTCTGCGTTTCAGACGCGCGATACTGCTTGGACCAACGCCCAACTTGGCGTTCAAAGTAGTTTCCCTCCGGCCCGTAGTTTTCCAAACCGATAGACGCGATATCAACGTCATGCAACGCCGCCAGAACACGCCCCATCTCATCGATGACACCCGCACGATGTTCTGGGCTAACGCCTTCCATTGCCGGTTCGTTAAAATTGCGTCCAGGCACATGGTCCATGATGTAAAACATCGACCCGATCACACTGTCGTCTTCGCAAAGCAGGTGCATTTTGGAGACAGGAACATCAGACCCCTCAAGCGCTTTTTGTACGCGAAATTCACGATCCACCGCATGCGCAGATTTCAACAATACCCCCGGCGGTTTGCGCCGTAGCACATAGTTATGTGCCGGTGTTTTTAACATGAAGGTCGGATTGGATTGGCCCGTCTGGAACTTTGTGACCTCCATCTGCCCTTCAAACCCTTCAAGGTTCTCGCTCAGATAGCGGCTAACGGCTGCTTCATCCAATGTCTGTGTATCTGCGCTCATAAGTTGTCCCAATTCTTTAGCTATAGCTTACCAGCTTTGATCCTGCATGGCTCATAAAATGCGGAGTGGCGTTGAATTCATGCAAAGAGAACGACGCCCCCGAGAACATGAAGCGCGTCATTGCAGTGTTCTTAATTTGCAAATTCAGGTTCATCATATGACGCTTATCGGCACCCAAAGCGCTGGCTGTCATTTGCCCAATCACGCCGCCGGATGAAACCACAAGCACACGCTTGGCATCTGTATCGGTCGCGAATTTACGCGCTGCTTCAACGCGCTCACAAAACTCATGGTAGGTTTCGCACGCACCTTCAAACGCGGCATCTTGCCATTCGAAAACCGTTTCACGCAGCGTGCGAAAATGCGCCTTACGATCCCCTGTTGAAAGGGGCGGAACATCACCCTTAAACCGCGCATTCAACAAATCACCAAAGTCGTATTCATTGAAACCACTATGTTCATCCGCATCCGCAAAACCCATAGATCTTAAGGTATCGCGTTGTCGCGTCAGCGTGCCTGTGACCAGTCGATCCGGCACCCATTTCAGCTCTTTTAGCAGCGCACCAGCGACTTCTGCTTGGCGATGCCCAAGCTCGGACAGAACATCATAATCGTCCTGTCCGAATGACGCTTGGCCATGACGTATGACAAGAAGTTCAGCCACAATGCTCACTTGTAATGCTCGGAGCACGCGACAGCGTATTTGAGGAAAATGCGATCATGAAAATTCAGCCGCCAGCTTCTTGCCTGCGGTGATGTATTCGCTCTCCATACGATCAACGATGGACCCAGCAGAGCCTACGGATTTCACCGCGCCAATCCCCTGCCCTGATCCCCAAATCGTCTTCCACGCTTTTGGCTTTTCGCGGTCTTGCCCGAAATCCATAGACGAGGCATCCGCCTGTGGCAGGTTGTCAGGATCCATACCTGCATTCTCAACCGAGCCACGCAGATAATTGCC
Organism: Planktotalea sp.; assembly: GCA_024645145.1. Lineage (GTDB taxonomy): Bacteria > Pseudomonadota > Alphaproteobacteria > Rhodobacterales > Rhodobacteraceae > Planktotalea. Next base: position 2,047 of record JAHEGL010000112.1, on the reverse strand, counting down.
CCAAACACCGGTAAAGAGCGACGAATACACAATGTCTTCGGCACCCGACTCAACGATCATGTCTTTGTAACCCTGATCGGCGTTCGCTTCGTCCGTGGCGATAAACGCAGATCCCGTATATCCGAAATCAGCCCCCATCGCGCGCGCCGCAAGCAGGCTTTCACCAGATGCAATGGCACCAGACAAAGCCAGCGGCCCATCAAACCAATCGCGAATTTCATGGATAAGGGCCAGCGGTGATTGCTGGCCCGCGTGACCACCTGCGCCTGCCGCAACAGCCACCAAACCATCCGCGCCTTTCTCAATCGCTTTCTTGGCAAAGCGGTTGTTAATGATGTCATGCAAAACCACGCCACCGCAGGAATGCGCAGCCTCATTGACCTCAACCCGCGCACCCAGCGAAGTGATCCAGATCGGGACTTCGTGTTTGACGCAAATCTCTAGATCCCGATCAAGTCGACTATTGGAACGATGCACAATCTGATTGATCGCAAAAGGCGCAGCAGGGCGATCAGGGTTCGCTTGGTTATGTTTGTCCAACTCTTCTTTGATCTCTGTCAGCCAAGTATCAAGAAGCGGATGCTCCCCCTCGCGCTCCCGCGCGTTGAGCGCAGGGAAAGAGCCGACAATCCCCGCCTTGCATTGCGCAATCACGAGTTTTGGAACGGAAATAATAAACAATGGCGACGCAATCAGCGGAATGCGAAGCCCTTGTAACGCCTTTGGCAAATGACTGTCATCCCGCATTATAGCACCTCAAACAATCCAGCAGCGCCCATGCCACCGCCGACGCACATCGTGCAAACTACATATTTCGCACCGCGACGTTTGCCCTCGATCAAGGCGTGACCGACCATGCGCGCACCAGACATGCCGTAGGGATGGCCAATCGAAATGGCACCGCCATCGACATTCAACAACTCATCAGGAATACCAAGCTGGTCGCGCGAATAAAGCACTTGCACGGCAAACGCCTCATTTAGCTCCCAAAGTCCAATATCATCCATCGTCAGCCCATGCGCCTTTAGCAGCGGTGGCACAGCATAGATGGGCCCAATGCCCATTTCATCCGGTTCACAGCCCGCGGCCATAACCCCGACATAGCGCCCCAAAGGCTGCAAGCCGGCTTTTTCAGCAGCTTTCGCTTCCATGATCACACAGGCAGAGGCCCCATCGCTCAACTGAGACGCATTGCCAGCAGTGATGGATTTACCTTCATTAATACGCATGCCGTCTTTGAATACAGGGTTTAAGCCGCCAAGGCTTTCGACAGTGGTACTCGGACGGTTACCCTCATCTTTTTCAAGCGTGACCTCATGCTCGGAGATCTCTTTGGTCTCACGATCCTGGACCAGCATGGTCGAAGACATCGGCACAATCTCTGCATCAAAACGCCCTGCCTCTTGCGCGGCGGCAGTCAACGCTTGCGAGCGTGCAGCGTATTCGTCCTGCACATCGCGGCCCACTCCATAGCGCTCTGCGACTGTCTCCGCTGTCTCTAGCATAGACATATAAATGTCGGGCTTGTTCGCCATGAGCCAAGGATCGGCAGCAACGCGCATCTCTTTGGTTTGCACCATGGAAATGCTCTCAACGCCACCACCAATGGCA
>JAHEGL010000112.1:0-426 GCA_024645145.1 Planktotalea sp. | reverse complement strand
GCAATTGCCATCATGCCGGATGCACATTGACGATCCAGCGACATGCCAGCCACGCTGACAGGCAACCCTGCGCGTACAGCCGCTTGGCGCGCGATATTGCCGCCAGAATGTCCTTGTTGCAAAGCCGCGCCCAGAATGACGTCCTGCACACGCGCCGGATCAATCCCCGCGCGCGCAACAGCGTGCTCAACCGCGTGGCTTGCCAAAGCTTGTGGCGTCGTATTGTTGAAAGCGCCACGATAGGCTTTGCCGATCGGGGTGCGTGCGGTGGAAACGATAACTGCGTCGCGCATAATGAAAGTCCTTAATTTTGAATTACCAATCCAGCGTCAGGCCACGGGCCTGAGCTGCATTGAGGGCATACTTCTTGGTCTGACTAAAGGCGTCCGGCATTTCTGTTTGACCACTCGCATCAGTGAGCTGATC
>JAHEGL010000393.1 GCA_024645145.1 Planktotalea sp. | reverse complement strand
ATATCTGGCAAGGGCGCTTTCCCGAAACCAACACTGCGCGTGATGGATATCTCACCACTGCTCCCGCAAAATCGTATGAGCCAAACAACATCGGTCTCTATAACCTCGTTGGCAATGTTTGGGAATGGACATCAGAAAGCTACAAAATCAAATCGCTCAAAAAAGACGTGCGTGCGCGATTGGCCCACATGAAATGCTTCAAACTTTCTAAAGGCGGCTCTTTCCTGTGCCATGCATCGTATTGCTTTCGTTATCGCATCGCAGCCCGCTCAGGCACGTCACCAGACAGCGCAACGACGCATCATGGGTTTCGCGTCGTGTGGTCTGAATAAACGCGCCAGAGCGCACCAACTCTATTGTTGATCGAGCGGCACTCGCTTAAGCTTAAGCGTATGAAACTATGTGCAACATTTGCCTCTTTGCTGCTAACGACAACATCGCTTTTGTCCGAACCTTTGCCAGCGCCACTAAGCGATGCTTACTTTCCACCTGTGTCCCTAAATCGCCAAAGATGTCAGCGCTGGAACTGAGGAGGATGGAACAACCTGCACGAAGCAGCCATAGCCCTGCTCCATCAAGAACTTGGACACAGCCGTTATAACCGCGGAAGATGCCCAGTCCATTTGTGTGATAGATACGTGCCGCATGCGTGACCATCAGCCATTGCTGCGTTCGCACCGAATGTAAGAGCGGCAGCTGTTGCTGTGCCAGTTACGATTTTTTTCTTTTTATAGCTCCCTGTGGATTTTTTCTCTCCGAGTGCGGAAAGAGGCTGGCAACAAAGGAACATGAAACGCTAAGAGGTGCGAGCGAAAAACGATACGGTATTGTATTTTTGCGACCAATACTGTTGTGCAACAAACGATCGGCGCTAATTCAAATGCTTTTAAAACACACTGGAAAAAGACAAGCCCAAAGCTAACTTCTCAAGAGCAAACCAACAGTGCGCGCAAAGGGCAAGAGCATGGACAACGCTGGACTTTTTGATCAAGAAACCCTCCCCGGTGAAAGCGTTACATTCACACCAACACGTGCCGCAGGATTGGCGCGGCTGGAGAAGTTTCTTTCACGTACTGCTCAGCACTATGAACGCAACCGCAACTACGATTTTGGCCCAGAGCGACGCTCAAACATTTCTGTTCTATCACCGTGGATCCGGCACCGCCTGATCACAGAAGAAGATGTGCTGAAACTTACGCTAGCACGTCACTCACCCTCTAGCGCCGAGAAGTTCATTCAGGAGGTTTTCTGGCGTGGATACTTCAAAGGTTGGCTTGAGCAGCACCCAAGTGTTTGGATCAACTACAAAAGGGACCTCACGCAAAAACTTGACGCCCTTGCGACCAATAGCTTTGTAAACGCAGACTATCACACAGCAATCGAAGGCCGCACAGGTATCGATTGTTTTGATGCTTGGGCGCATGAATTGATTGAGACGGGTTATCTGCACAACCATACACGCATGTGGTTTGCGTCAATCTGGGTATTCACTTTGGGCCTACCTTGGCAGCTCGGTGCAGACTTCTTCATGCAACATTTGTTGGACGGCGATCCTGCGTCAAACACGCTCTCATGGCGTTGGGTGTCTGGATTGCACACAAAAGGCAAAAGCTATCTCGCGCGCCCATCCAATATCGCAAAGTTCACTGATGGTCGCTTTGATCCTGTCGGGCAACTCTCGCCCACTGCTGTGCCCTTGAGTGAGGATTTCGATCATCCACTACTCCTTGTCCCCTCATCAGACGCGCTGCCCGATGCGCCGTATGTCTTGCTCGTGACACTGGAAGACTGCCAAGCGCCTGCGCTCTGGGCGGACAAGGCGACCAATGTGCTCGCGCTTCCAACGCCCAAGCAAGACCGTCAAAGCGACCGCGTCCACGCGTTTAAAGCTAAAGCACTGGAAGACAGCGTTGCAGGCTTGGACGCGACGCTACTGACGTCAGACTGGATCATGCAAATCATCGAAACCGCGCGCACCGCCAATACACAGCACATCGTCACCGCATACCTGCCGATTAGTCCTGACGCAGATCAACTGAACACTGCGAACACCGCATTTGCTGACGCTGGCATACAACTTCATCGCGTGCGCAGGCC
>JAHEGL010000388.1 GCA_024645145.1 Planktotalea sp. | reverse complement strand
AGGGTGCGACATGAGACGTAAATTGGCCGCAGGTAATTGGAAAATGAACGGGACGCGCGCGGATTTGGCGCAAGTCGATGCCCTTTTGAAAGCTCATCCTGCCCCTTCTGTAGATATGGTTTTGTGCCCGCCTGCGACGCTTTTGGCCCCTATGGTAGAGCGTGCTACGACAGACGCGCTTGAGGTAGGTGGCCAATACTGCCACGCAAATCAAACCGGTGCGCACACCGGCGATATCAGCGCAAAAATGATCGCCGTTGCGGGTGCGCAGTATGTCATCACGGGCCATTCTGAGCGCCGCACAGACCACGGCGAGACGAATGCTGATGTCTTGGGTCAAACACTGGCGGCATGGGACGCCTCGCTAACGGCGATTGTGTGCATTGGCGAGACACTTGAGCAGCGCGAGACAGGACAGACCCTCACGGTGTTGGCCTCTCAGCTGGCCGGATCAGTGCCCGAGGCAGCAACCGGCGCCAACCTTGTGATCGCCTATGAGCCAGTCTGGGCAATCGGAACTGGTAAAGTCGCGTCATTGGAACAAATCGCTGAGGTGCATGACTTCATCCGTGCCGAGCTTACAGACCGCTTTGGGACACAGACCGCCGGTGCGATCCGTCTTCTTTACGGCGGCTCCGTCAAAGCAGCCAACGCCGCAGAGATATTCGCAACATCAAATGTAGACGGCGCATTGGTTGGTGGCGCGTCGCTGACGGCTGCAGACTTTGCACCGATTGTAGCAGCTCTTGAGGCGTCGGCTTAGTTAGCAAAGCTCTGCATGCAAAACCGCATAAACAAAAAGGCCCACTGAAACACTCAGCGGGCCTTTTCAATAGCAGACAAAGGTTGATCGCTATTTGATGATCAACTCCGGCCCCATCACTGCATTTGGCAGGAATGTGGAAATGGCCGGAATATATGTGACCATGATCAGGAACACGAACAACACTGCAAGGAATGGCAGAGCTGCGCGCACCACAGCCATCATCGGCATCTTGGCTACACCTGAGGTCACAAAAAGGTTCAAACCAACAGGCGGTGTGATCATCCCGATCTCCATGTTGACGACCATGATGATCCCAAGGTGAATTGGATCAATGCCCAGCTCAATCGCGATGGGGAACACCAGTGGCGCCACAATTACGAGCAAGCCTGATGGCTCCATGAACTGACCACCGATAAGCAAGATGATGTTCACAATCACCAAGAACATCACCGGTCCAAAACCCGCATCCAGCATAGCACCCGCAATTGTCTGCGGAACTTGTTCGTCCGTTAGCACGTGCTTCAAGATCAACGCATTCGCGATCACGAACAAAAGCGTAACCGTCAGCTTGCCTGCGTCGAACAACGTCTGCTTGGTGTCTGGGTGGATCATCGCTGTGACCAAAGCCCATGGCTTACGTAACAAAGATGTGTTCGCCTCAGGTCCCGTTGTCGCAAGTGGTCCCATGTCACGGTAGACAAAACAAGCGATCACGAACGAGTAGATCGCTGCAACCGCTGCCGCTTCTGTGGGCGTAAAGACACCGCCATAGATACCGCCCAAAATGATGACGATCAGGAACAAACCCCAGCCCGCTTCGCGCGCCGCAGTAAACACCTCGCCCCAGCCTTGCCACTCACCTTTCGGCAAGTTCTTGACCTTTGCCATTACGTAAATGGTGACCATCAACATCAAGCCAGCCATCAAGCCCGGGATCACCCCCGCAAGGAACATCCGCCCCACCGAAACCTCAACGGCTGCAGCATATACAACCATAACAATGGATGGTGGGATCAAGATACCAAGTGTGCCCGCGTTACAAATAACACCGGCCGCAAATTCCTTGGTGTAGCCGACCTGACGCATACCCGCGATAACGATAGAGCCAATAGCCACAACCGTCGCCGGGGACGAGCCTGATAGCGCTGCGAAAAGCATACACGCAAAAACACCCGCAATCGCCAAGCCGCCAGGCAAATGCCCCACACACGCAATCGAGAAACGAATGATCCGCCGCGCAACGCCGCCTGTGGTCATGAATGACGAGGCAAGGATGAAAAACGGGATCGCCAACAACGTGAAGTGGCCTTCGAACGCCTCGAACAATGTGCCCGCC
>JAHEGL010000103.1 GCA_024645145.1 Planktotalea sp. | reverse complement strand
CGTCCCAAGCTATGTTCGCCCAAAACTCTGCCAACACAGTGTTCGCAACACAGCATCAGCCAACACTGTGTTCAACACAGCGAATCCGCAGTCAAAATAGTCAGCAACACGGCAAAAAGTGTGTTTAAGGTGTGTTTTTGAATTACACAACTTTAGCGCGCATTTCGCTTGGCTAAGTCATTGTTTTGTTTGGTAAAAATGGTGCCCAGGGGCGGAATCGAACCACCGACACGAGGATTTTCAATCCACTGCTCTACCCCTGAGCTACCCGGGCACGGGAGGCGATCGAGATCGCTTGGGTCCGCGCGTTCTAGGACGCTCAGCGGGGACTGTCCAGACTAAACCGCACCGATTAATGCAGTTTTTCGTCCGATGGGTCATCGGGGTGCTGAAGTGTCTGCTCCATTGCTTCAAACAGCTCTTCTGCATCATCAGGATCGTTGGATGGCAGGGCGTAAGATCCGTTTAACCATTTTGCCAAATCCAGATCCGCACAGCGTTTAGAACAAAAGGGTTTGTAGGCGACTAGGGTCTCTTTATCACAAACGGGGCAACTCATTTCAGCAACTCTGACAAAGGGATGCGCGCGCGTTTGCGCTGCAGCTCTACATGGCCCAAAGGCGTCCAGCCGACGAAGTTTGTTTCAATGCCATCGGCGCGCAAAGCTGCCTTTAGAGCGCTTTCAAATCCACGACGATCTTTTTTTGGCATCGGCGCAAGGTCAAGCACGATCTGACCGCCCAAGCCACGTACTCTAAGCGCACGTGGCAGGGCTTTGGCGAGAGCAAAATTTGCCTTGATGCCAGCACTCATGGAGGTGTCATTGCCGGTGTTCACATCTACCGCAACAAGCGCGCGTGTGGGTTCTACATAAGCATATGCGCCGCCGCTTAAGTCAGTACGCGGACTTTCGAGTGCTTCCAAAGCATCCAGAACCCCGTAGTTCTCAAAGCTGCCTTCGTCCGTTATCACATCTGCCGGCTCGACCCAGTCGCGCCATGCAAGCAAATGTGGCCCGTCACCTTCAGTCAGTGTTTCGGCACCTGCGCCTGTATCGCTCAAGACCTGATCCGCAAGAGTGAGCATCGACAAAAGGTCTTCTGCAATGTCCTCGTCGCCCGCATATTCACACGAGGAGCGCAGGATAATCCCGTGGGGAACTTCTTCGACTGTGTCGTGCACAACCGCCAGGATTTCTTCGCGGCGTTCATCGTCGCGGATCGAGCGAGAGACATTAATGCCTGGCGCATTCGGCGTGACAATCACATAGCGCGATTTAAACAGGACGCGGTGTGTCACGGGGATCGCTTTGCCATCCTCGGAATAGCCCGTCACTTGCACGAGCAGCTCATCACCGGGGGCCATCCCCTTAATCTGGCGCAGAAACGCGTTACCATCGGGCGTTTTCAAAAACATGCCACCTTGGCCTTTGACCGGACGGTCCGCGATAGCGCGATAAATCGTACCGGGGGCAGGGGCATCTGAGGCAATGTGGATGTCATCGAGCAGGCCATCCAACATCAATGCCGCTGCTTCGCGGCCATTTATGTGATCTAGAATTATGCTGCGACCCTTCATGAGCGTTCTCCGTAAACTGGGTATCCTGCGGCCAGCAACAAGGTGGCTGTTTCGGCCAAAGGCAAGCCAACCACGGCACTAAAACTGCCACTGATCCAAGGAATGAAAGCAGAAGCGGGGCCTTGGATGGCATAGCCACCGGCTTTGCCTTGCCAATCATCCGTCGCGAGATAGCTGTTGAGTTCAATATCTGCGAGGCGTTTCATTTTTACGTTTGTTACGACGTCACGTTCCCAGATCTTGTCACCCTTTTTGATGGCGATAGCCGTAATAACGCGGTGGCGACGACCAGAAAGCGCCAATAGAAATTCCGCTGCTTCTCCGGCATCTGCCGGCTTTCCCATAATCCGGCGTCCCAATGCGACAGTCGTGTCCGCGCAAAGCACGACTTCACCATCGCTAATTGGTACGGCCGCGACCTTTTCGCGTGCCATGCGGGCACAATAGGGGCGCGGCTGTTCGGCCTTGTGGGGCGTTTCATCAATATCGGGCGCGCGAATGGCGTCGGGTTTCAACCCAATCTGGGCCAACAACTCAAGCCGCCTTGGGCTGCCGCTTCCAAGAATAAGTTTCATAGGGTCCTCAAAGCAAAACCGGCCCAAAGGACCGGTTTCATTCGTCTGATCGTCACTACGCGCAACTTATTTGAAACGGTAATTGATACGACCTTTTGACAGATCATAGGGGGTCATCTCGACCTGAACTTTGTCGCCTGCAAGAACACGGATGCGGTTTTTGCGCATCTTTCCTGCCGTATGCGCGATGATCGTATGGCCATTTTCTAGCTCGACCAAAAATGTCGCGTTCGGCAGGAGTTCCTTTACGACACCGGGAAATTCGAGCGTATCTTCCTTGGCCATGGTATCTCCATTGTTACCTGATCCGCGTCTGTGCGGAATTGGCGCTTAAATGAGCGTATTTTTCCAAGATTTCAAGGTCAATTCAACGCAGATCGCAATATGTGATGGGCAGGGTGCCTTTCGCAGCCTCCTTTTCGCTCCAATGAGTCGCGTTTCGCACGACACCATCGCTGCGCACATGCCCGATTGCGCTGTGCGGCGCATCGCCAATTGTCCAACCAGCTTTGCCGATTTCACCTGTCGAGATAATGCCATCGCTCGGGAATCCTGTGTCGGGTGGTCCAAAAATGCCACCCATGCCAGTTGTGTTGTCCACGCTCGTCGACCAATCTACAGCGCCAATCAACGATGCCATGACGCTGACGCATTGCCCTTCGAGCGCCCGCGACATCGCGCCTAAGCGCACGCGCCAATAGCCAGCCAGTGCTTCGGTGCAGGATGGGACAAGGATATATTCAACACCCGCTTCAATCAAAGCGCGTCCAAGCAGGGGAAACTCGCTGTCATAGCAAATTAGAATACCGATCTTGCCGAGCTTTGTGTCAAATACCGTCAAAGGGGCGCTGCCTGTTGCGACATTCCAAGGATCGCGTTCAAACATTGTCATGATTTGCTTGTCCTGCACCGCACTTTTGCCATTGGGCGCTATCAGCCGTGTGCGATTGACAGGACGCTCAGGATGCACGTCTGCATCAAACACAGGGGCAGACGGGGTGAGAATGTGAACGCCAAACTCGGCAGCTAGTGTCGTGTAATATGCATCAGATTGCGGGACACGCTCGGATACGGCATGTAAGCTTTGCTCTAAATCCATTGAAACGTTGCGCCCAGCAAGCGTGCTTAGCTCCATTGCGCCGTATTCAGGGAACACCAGTAGCTCTGCTCTTTGATCCGCCGCATCGGCAACCCAACTGCGCGCTTTGCGCTCAAACGCTGACCAATTTTCAAACCAATCTAGCGGATACGCGGCTGTAGCAATTCTCATCTGTACTCTCCTTATGTTTCAACACTCTGCCGCTCTTTCGTTCATATGCAAAGCAGGTTAGGCAGCGCCATGGCATTTAAGCTCGATAATTTGCGCTCTGACGCGCTCTCACGGTTTGACACGGTGATTGATGTGCGCTCGCCTGCGGAATTCGCAGAAGATCATGTGCCAGGGGCCATTAATTTGCCCGTCATGAGCAATGAAGAGCGCGCTAAGATCGGGACAATCTACGTTCAGGAAAGCGCGTTTCGCGCGCGAAAACTCGGTGCGGCGATTGTTGCGCGTAACGCCGCGGATCATATCGAGACACAACTGAGCGAAAAAGACGGTGCTTGGCAGCCGCTGGTCTATTGTTGGCGTGGTGGGCAACGCTCTGACAGTTTCGCGTCGATCCTCAGCCAGATCGGGTGGCGTACGGAGCTGCTTGAAGGCGGATATCGCAGCTACCGCACTCAAGTGGTGCGGATGCTTTACGAGGACGCGCTACCACACAGTTTTGTCTTGCTTGATGGTAATACGGGGTCTGGGAAAACTGCGATCTTGCACGCATTGAAAGCGCAAGGGGCGCAGATGTTGGATCTTGAAGGCTTGGCAAATCATCGCGGGTCCCTGCTTGGGGCGATGCGCGATGAACAACCCAGCCAGAAAATGTTTGAAAGCCGACTCGCTCAGGCATTGATGCAGCTTGATCCCGCCAAACCGATCATAGCCGAAGCAGAAAGCAGCAAGATTGGGGAACGTCTAATCCCTGCGTCTGTTTGGAAAACCATGCGCGCTGCACCCCGGATCGATATTGCAGCCAGCTTGGAGGCGCGCGCGAAGTTTCTAACGCGTGATTATGCAGATGTGCTCGAAGACCCTAGTCGCATGGCAGAGCGGTTGGATAAGTTGCGCGCCCTTTGTTCGCATCAACGGGTTGAACAATGGCTCGACTTCTTGCGCCAAGGGCAGCACGAACAGCTCGCAGCAGACCTCATGCAGCATCACTATGATCGCGGATACGAACGTTCGCGCGCGGGACGTGAAAATACTGTGCTCGGCACGCTGCAAACAGATGGTTTAGAGCCAAGTGACATTGCGCAGCTTGCCACAAGGGTCATAGCATTACTCGATCAGGGTTAACGCAACAGGGCCTTCAACGACCCGACCAATCTGCACTGCGTCGATTCCTTGCGCTTTCATCTGCGCTATTGCTTTATGGGCCTTGGCTTCTGGCAGAGCCGCGAGCAACCCTCCTGCGGTTTGGGGATCAAGTATCAAACGCGCCCGCGCGCTTGACGGTGCATTCATCAACGTTAGCGCATCAGAGAGGTTGTCGGGATAAAGGCTCGATTGCACGCCCGCTTCGCTGAGCTCAAGTGCACCATCCAAAAGCGGCACAGCGTCGACATTCAGTTCAGCGCCGACTTGAGAAGCTCTGCACATATTTGCAATATGGCCCGCGAGCCCGAAACCTGTGACATCGGTCATTGCATGTGCAGCGCTCAGAGCGCGCGCATCTTGTGCGATTGCGCGGGCCATACTGGCAAAAGCCGCGTCCACATCAATGCCGCGCGCGCGCATTTGCATTTCAGCGGCAAGTATAACACCGGTACCAATCGGCTTGGTAAGTACGAGCACATCACCAACTTGGGCACCAGCCAAAGTGATGGGCGCTCGATCTGCAAGGCCTGTGACACTGAACCCAACCGTGAACTCTGCGCCCATACTTGTATGCCCGCCAACAATCTGTGCGCCTGCATCGTTCATTACGTCGCTGGCGGTGCGCATGACTTCTTCAAGCGTGCGTTCTTGCAGCGCCGTGCTCATGCGGGGCAGGATCAGGCTGACCATTGCGCTTTGCGGCTTTGCGCCCATTGACCAAATATCGCCCAAGGCATGAACAGCCGCGATCCGTGTCATCAAAACTGGATCATGGGTAAATGCGCGCAGATGATCGGTGCTCAACACTTGTTGCAAATTGCCCATTTGCAGCAAGGCGGCATCGTCCCCTTTTAGGGTTACAACGTCATCGCGCTCGGCTCCGGTATGATGCATTGCAGAGCTTGCCAAAGCACCACGTCCAACCTTGGAGCCACATCCAGCGCAGATTGGCCCTACATATTGCTCTGCACCACTTGCGTGCTCAGCAGGCAATTCAAACCCAGCCATTGGTTTCAAAGTATCAAACTGATCCATGAACTTACGATCAATCTGGTCTTTCCATTTCCACATCATCGCGCCGGAAATTGCCACGCCCAACTTTTCGGCCAAAGCGATTTTGCCACCAAGCGAGATAAGTTTTAGATAATCTGATTGCGGGTGATACTCTTTCATCGCCCCATTGCTTAGAGCTGCGCGCAGGTTGTGAAATAGGATCGGCGCTTCACGCACTGCAAAAACCCCAGCTTTTGGACGTGGTGCATGTGTGAGATGCGCGCAATCGCCAACAGCAAAAATGTCAGAATCCGTTTCGCTTTGAAGAGTGGGGAACACCTTGATGTAGCCTTGCTCCATCTCTAGCCCAAGGTCTGACAGCCACTCATACGCCCGTGTCCCAGCCGCGCCCAACGTCATTTTTGAGGGGATCGGCGCACGACCTTCAACAATCACCTGATCCGCCTCAACGCGCTCAACTTTGGTATGTTCCAGAAGCGTGACGTTCAGCTCTTTGAGTCTTTTCAACACCTTTGTACGCGCTTGAGTGCCCAAACGACTGAGCGCTTTAGAGCGATCAATCAGCGTCACATCTGCGTTGCGGCCAAGACGTTGAAGTCGGTGCGCCGCTGCCATCGCCACCTCCGCACCAGCAACGCCAGCGCCCAGCACGGCAACTTGTGCGGGACCCGTCTCTTGGCAGAAGCCTTCCCAAATACGTGCGAAATTATCGAGCGGCTTGGCAGGCACAGCGTGTTCTGTGAACCCGTCAAGTTCGGGCATGCCCGAGGTAATCCCGATATCAACGGAACAGACATCATACCCAATCGGCGCACGCCCCGGCACAATTATGCGCTTTTGCTCTCGGTCAATATGCGTGGCTTTACCCAACACAATGCGTGCATCGGCTGCGCGGGCGATACGGATGAGATCGATGTAGAGCTCATCACTTGTGTAATGACCGGCCACAAATCCGGGAAGCATCCCACTGTATGGCGCGCTGGGCGCAGAGTTGACCACCGTTAGGCGCGCACCCGCAAGCGGTTTCATCGCCCACATCTTTAGAACAAGCGCGTGCGCGTGACCGCCGCCAATCAAAACAAGGTCGCGGGTCTGGGGGCATTCAGTATTCATGATGATCTGCTACACGCAAGGTTGGGGCAGGGCTAGCGCGCACGGCGTCACACTCTCGCGATAAGTTGTTTCACTCGTAACCCGTCATTTCGAGATATCCTGTGCCTTGATGTGAGCCATCAAAGGTAATCGGACCTTCCCAATAAGGCACTGATGTTGTCATCCAAGCCATCGGATTAAGGGCGCTTACAGTCAGATCGACGCCCTTTTCGGGCAACTGCACGGTCCAGGTCGTTGGAACGCTCCGCCCCGCCACATCCGTTTGTGTGACCTCTTGTGCTTGGAAAGCACCATTAGGCATAGGGGTGGCAGTGCCGTCAGGTTCGATCCAAGTGGCCGACGTGTAGGGCGCGGTTTCGTTTGCGCGCAACACAAACCCCATCATCCGTGCACCGCTGTCAAAGCTGAGTGAAAACCAATCCCACCCTGTTTGATCGCTGGCCAATGGCTGTGAGGACCATTCACGATCAAGCCATGCGTGCCCTGTAACAGCGACGTCCCCATCTGGGAGTTTGAGTGTCCCTGAGATGTCGTAAAACGGTTGGGAGTAGTAGTAACTTGCTTGGCCAGCGGCGGATTTGACAGAATATCCTTGATCTCCCTGCAAAACCAAAGGCCCCTGTGCATCGAGTGTCATGTCATAGCCAAAATTTGGCCCGACAGCGCGCATTTGCATCGCGTTGTAATCCAAACTTCCGCGCAGGAACCAATCATCAATCCATGCATCGAACGCGTCGGTGACGCTGACACCTGCCTGTCCGATCCCGCCGCGCCCAAATCGCTCGGTCACATAGTGCGCATCAACTGTGGTGACGGCAGCGTGACCCATCCAAAGCTGCGAACTGTTCCAGCCCTCAGAGTTGTTTGGCGTCAAAGCGCTGCGAAATAATGTCCATTGCAAACCGTAGGGCGTGCCATCTGGTCCGGTCAGATTGGCCGTCAAATACCACCATTCAATGCGATAATCATTGTGTGCGCCGTGATCTTGCGGGAACGAAAGGGCTTTCCCGCGCTCAGGCGTAGAAAAGCCTTCGACGTCATTGCCCAAACCAGCAAATCCTTGGGCAATCGCGGCGCTGGGCAAAAGCAAGATGAAGAAGAACCATTTCATGAAAAGATAAGTAATCCGCTTCGCACAAAAAGAAACGCCCCCGAGGATCTCGGAGGCGCAAAAAGTGCTCGCTTGCGTGAAATTAGCTGATTGCTGCCGCTTTCACATCGGCATCAATGTAGGGAATGTATTGCTGGAAGTTGTCCGCAAACATATTCACAAGCTTTGTTGCTTGGCTATCATAGGCTTCAGGATCGTCCCAAGTCCGGCGTGGATCGAGCAGAACCTCTGCCACGCCATTTGCGGCGACAGGTACATCAAACCCGAAGTTCGGATCCTTGCGGAACGTTGCATCACCCAAAGAGCCATCAAGCGCTGTGGTGAGCAATGCACGCGTGGCGCGGATCGGCATGCGCGAGCCTGTGCCATATGCGCCGCCTGTCCAGCCAGTGTTTACCAGCCAGCAAGTTGCGCCGTGTTGTGCGATCTTCTCTTTCAACAAGTTGCCGTACACCTCTGGACGGCGGGGCATAAACGGCGCACCAAAGCACGTGGAGAAGGTCGGCTGTGGCTCTGTCACGCCACGCTCTGTACCGGCCACTTTAGCAGTGAAGCCACTTAGGAAGTGATACATCGCTTGCGCGGGCGTAAGGCGCGCGATTGGGGGTAGCACACCAAAGGCGTCGCATGTCAGCATGATGATGTTTTTGGGATGACCCCCAATTGCTGTGTCCGAAGCGTTAGAGATGTAGTGCAACGGGTAGGCGCAGCGCATGTTGGCCGTCAGGCTGTCGTCATAGAAGTCCAGCTCTTTCGTGTCCGCATCATAAACCATGTTTTCGATGACGGTGCCGAACTTGGTTGTTGTCGCGTAGATCTCTGGCTCTGCTTCTTTGCTGAGGTTGATAGTTTTTGCGTAGCAACCGCCCTCAAAGTTGAAGGTTCCACGATCTGACCAGCCGTGCTCATCGTCACCGATAAGTGTGCGTGCGGGATCTGCAGAGAGTGTGGTCTTGCCCGTGCCGGAGAGGCCGAAGAAAACAGCCGTATCCACAGGATTGCCATGCGCATGGTTGGCAGAGCAGTGCATCGGCATGATGCCTTTTTCTGGCAAGAGGTAGTTCAGCAAAGAGAAGACAGATTTTTTGTTCTCACCTGCGTACTCCGTTCCACCGATCAGAATGAGCTTCTTTTCAAAGTTCATCGCGATGACTGTTTCAGAGCGGCAGTTGTGACGCTCTGGGTCAGCGAGGAAACTTGGGCAATTAATAACTGTAAAATCAGCCGTGAAATCGTCCAGTTCTTCACGATCAGGACGACGCAGCATCGTACGAATGAAGAGGCCGTGCCACGCGAGTTCAGTAATGACGCGCACGTCGATGGAGTGTTTTGAATCAGCGCCGCCAACAAGGTCCTGAACAAAATAGTCACGACCCTTCATGTGCTCAAGCATGTCTGCATGAAGTGCGTCAAAGCCTTCGACGCTCATTTCAGCATTGTTTTCCCACCAGATCGTATCGACGACATCGGGAGTTTTCACGACGTGTTTGTCTTTTGGCGAACGCCCTGTGAACTTGCCGGTAGTCACCAAAAAGGCTCCGCCGTTGCCAAGCTCGCCTTCGCCCTTTTCGAGCGCTGTCTGGATAAGCGCTGGCTCCATCAAGTTATAATAGACATTCCCAAGCTCCGTGATGCCTTGATCTTCAAGCTTGAAAGAAGGGTTCACCCGTCCAGTTGTCATATTAAACTCCCGTGGCCATGCGTTTGCGGCCTAATTTAGTTTGACAGCCCACACCCTCGTCGGCGCAAGACTGATCGCGATTGAACAAACCGTCGCGATAATGCCTCATAACATGATGATTTCACGCGTGAACAGGACGGTTTGGCACAGTTAGCGCAACCAACATTACTTTAGCGCAATCATCACTGCATCTGGTGGGGTTGAATAAAATTGAAGGTACAAAATCTGTGCTATTCAGCAGAAAATAAGGGTTTGCGGTGCCAAATAAGTCACGCATTTGTAGCTGATTCGCACTTGAGGATTGATCTGAAACTAGAAACACGCGAGTCATTGTGAAAAAAATAAACTGGTATTGAGCAGTATAAGGAAGCAGGCATGTCCAAAATCGCATTGGTGGACGACGACAGGAATATCCTGACTTCGGTCTCTATGACTCTTGAGGCCGAAGGCTTTGAGGTAGAAACTTACAACGACGGTCAATCGGCCCTAGATGCGTTTAATTGCAAGCTGCCAGATATGGCCGTTCTCGATATCAAAATGCCGCGCATGGACGGAATGGACTTGCTTCAACGCTTGCGCCAAAAAACGTCTATGCCAGTTATCTTTTTAACATCAAAAGATGACGAAATTGATGAAGTCTTGGGGCTGCGGATGGGCGCAGATGACTACGTCAAAAAGCCTTTTTCCCAGCGGTTGCTTGTTGAACGGATCCGAGCGTTGTTGCGTCGTCAAGACGCCGAAGCCGGTGTTGTTGTCGCAGAAACAGATGAAAACAAAGTCATCGAGCGCGGCGACCTGACAATGGACCCATTGCGCCACGCGGTGAAGTGGAAGGGCAAAGACGTTACTTTGACAGTCACAGAATTCCTGCTTCTTCAGGCGCTTGCACAGCGTCCCGGCTTTGTAAAAAGCCGTGATCAGCTGATGGACGTTGAATATGATGATCAAGCCTATGTGGATGACCGTACAATCGACAGCCACATCAAGCGCTTGCGCAAAAAGATGCGCAGCGTTGATCAAGAGTTTTCGGCAATCGAAACACTCTATGGCATCGGCTACAAGTATAACGAAGAGTAATGGCTCTCGCTGGGCGTATAACTCCTGCAGCACGCGCACGTCAGGAAGTGAATGTGGTTCTGGGCGACGATTGGGTCGCCCCGGATAGCACCGTTGATAAAGACGTGCGTGACGAGCGCAATCGCCGTGGGCTATTCTCGCTTAAACAAAGCGCGTTAACTCGTAAAATTATTACCTTTAACCTGATCGCCTTGAA